>NC_008762.1 GCF_000015505.1 Polaromonas naphthalenivorans CJ2
ACCAAGCCCTCAGCCCACCCCAAAGCCCGCAGCCCACGAAGTTCTAACCCGCCAAAAGCCGACCGGATTGAGGCGATTGATCTGTTTTGTGGTGCGGGCGGCCTGAGTTGTGGCTTAAAAAAGGTAGGCGTGCGTGTGGTGGCCGGGATTGATGTGGATGCGGCCTGCCAATACCCCTACGAGGCCAACCATCGTGGCGCAAAGTTCTTGCTACAAGATGTGACCACTCTGACAGGGGCCGACTTGGAAGCACTTTGGAGCCCTACGTCAGTGCGGTTGCTGGCGGGCTGCGCTCCGTGCCAGCCTTTTTCAAGCTACGCCAACACAAAGGCGTCTTCTGAAAATGACAAGTGGGGCCTGCTTTACCAATTCGGGCGTTTGGTGACTGAAACCAAGCCGGATCTAGTGACCATGGAGAACGTGCCGGGCCTAGCTGCGCAAGCGCCATTCAAAGCATTTTTGCACACACTCAAAACCTTGGGCTATAGCATTGAATATGCGGTACTAAACGCGGCTGACTACGGTGCTCCACAACAGCGCAAGCGCTTGGTGCTGCTGGCATCTCTGCTAGGCCCAGTGCAAATGCCTGCAGCTACGCACCCGGGGTCGGCCAACTGGGTGACGGTGCGCAAAGCGGTTGGTGCCTTGCCGGCCATTGGCGACGGCGAAGCATCCGCTCACGACCCTTTGCACAGGGCGGCGGCTCTTTCAGCTTTGAACCAGCAGCGCGTGCGTGCTTCAAGGCCTGGCGGCACTTGGCGCGATTGGCCACCTGACTTGGTGGCCGAGTGCCACCGAAAGGCCAGCGGACGGCATTCGGCCGGCGTTTATGGGCGTATGGAATGGGACAAACCTGCACCCACCATGACCACGCTGTGTATCGGATATGGCAATGGGCGTTTTGGACACCCGCAACAGCACAGAGGCATTTCTCTGCGCGAGGCGGCAATCTTTCAGTCATTCCCAACCAGCTACAAATTCGTGAAACCGGGTATGCGTGTGTTGGCCAAGCCGCTAGCGCGACTTATCGGAAACGCCGTACCGCCTAAGCTAGGGGAGGCGGTGGGGCGGGCGTTACAGGCGGCGGTACGTTCGCGCGGAGGTACAACCCGCGTTTGAGGTAATTGTCGACGTGATCGACCACACTGACGAGGCAGTTCAGCAGACCGTTAGTATCTCTGTCCACGTCGGCGTACGCCAGTAATTGCCCGCAATCGCGGAAGCTGACTTCGCCATGGGCTAGCATATTACGGTGGGTCTTGGTGGTCAGTAAGCTGGCATGGCTGAGGTGCGCATCTTGGCCCTTTTCTAAGCTGGCGAAACCGTAATTCCGGCCGATTTCTCGGATACGCTTGCTGTCCACATTGCCTGAAAGTAGGTAGTTGCTGTAAGCCTTGGCTCGGGTCTCGTAGTCGTTAAGCCAGTGATCAATGATGGCAGTGCCGCTGGGCACGAGTGCGGTCGTCTCGGGGATGTCGATCTTGACATTTTGAAACCGCCGAAGGATGTGCAGGTACATTTGCGGATGCAGTTCATCCAGTACGGCTCCACTCTGCTTAACTGTTCTGTGGATGTCGCCGATGAGCTGGGTCATGGTCGCTTCGACCACGTTGTAGAGCAGCAAATAGGTGTTGGCCTTCAGCGTGTGTGTGAGTTCAATATCTAGCTCTAAAGGAGCAGCCAGCGACCGGGCGTTAAGTTCCGCCCCGCGTTCAAGTGCTGCTTGCAAAAATGCCAAGTAGGCCCGCACCTCGGTGGCGCGGGCGTTCAATAGCGAGCGACTGAGCGCGGCGGGCATCAGACCAGCAAGCTGAGTTGTTCGGCCTCAGGCGGTGCGTCTAAATTGGCGCTGGCCTCGACCTTGGCAGTATCCCCGTCGTATTGGACAGGGCGACCGATCAGGTTGTCGCGCACAAAATGAATTCGGTTGACCACCTTGGGTCGCGAGTTGCTGGCATCAGAGCGAGTGTGGTGTATGAACTCTTCGCTTTCAAGCCAGGCATTGACATTGATTGGCACCAGCGCAGGCTGTTCACGCAGGGCCAGCGTGGTACCCACCGACAAGCACTCAAAGCGAATACGGGCCACAGTGTTGGTGGTGGGCGACTTTCTGAAGCCGTTGGGCATTTGGCCTTGTACGAAAGCCAGCATGGTTTCAAATTCTTGGACGCTAGCTTCTTCAGCTTGCCGGTCATCGGCTTGGTTGCGGGCCTTCAGGTAGTCGGTCAGGAAGCTATCAACACGCTTGGTGAAGCCGGCATAGTTGTCGCAGTATGCGAAGTAGCGCAGCACCAGTTCAACATGTTCTGCCCGATCAGCCAAGGCCTTACTTACAGGGCATAGTATTTTGAACAGCGGCATCTTGGCGCAGGCCTCTATCACCCTCAGGAAGGACCCATCCAAAGTTCCGCGGCGCGTCTCCATGCTCTCCAGCTTGGTGCCACCGCTGTTAAGTCGATCAAACATTTCACGCCGTGCCTCGTTGTCGGCGCGGCGCGTCAGCTCAATGACGCGCACTGTCTTGCGCTTAAAGCGCAGTTGCCCGGGTGGCGAGAAGTCTTGCAGTTTCAGGCCAATGGCCAGGTCCACCTTCTGCAACTGCTCAAGCGTGAGTTTGTTTTGTAGAAAGTTGACCAGTGTGCGCATGCGCTGCGAACCATCAATGATTTCAAGGTGGCCAGCGCGGGGCCCATCGGGCACGTCGGCCACGAACATATAAGGCACTGGGAGATTCATCAGCAGCGATTCGATGAAGCGCGACTGCTGCCGGGCTGTCCATATAAATTCACGCTGGTAATCTGGGATGAAGACCTCAGCCTCATCGGTTTCAAGGCCCTTGGTGAACTTGTCCACCAGCACTTCGATAGGGTATTCGCGGATCTCGAAGTCCGTTACCTTGCGGATAGCATCAATCTGCTCGTCAAGCCGATCGGCGAGAACTTTTGGGTCGTCGATTGGCAACGGTAACGTTTCTTTGGTCATAGTGGGCGCCTGTGGAGGGTGAGAGCGTCAGTGTTCCCGCAGCGTCAGCCAGGCCAGAACGCGACCGCAGATGGTCAGTTCGTTCTGAGCGACCAACTGCGGGTCGTGCTTGTCATTGTCTGAGCGCACATGAATCTTGCGAGTGGCGAAATCGGCAGACAGGCGTTTTGTCATCACGGCTTCGTTAAATAGGACGACATATATACCATCGGTCTCGAAACGCCGGCAGTCGGCATCAATGAAGGCCAGATCTCCCTCATTGATAGTTGGGCTCATGCCATCGCCGGCTACCGTGACGGCTCGGACAGAGTCAAGCTGCACTCCCAAGTGTTTGCGTGCCCAGGCTTCCGCCACGTCAATGTGGCCAAGTACCATAGAGAAGCTCTCCGACTCACTGCCCAAGATGGCGGAGGGTCTGGCGTTAAACCGCGAGATGCGTACGTGTCCGTCTTCGATCTTTGGCACAGGCTGTTTTGATGGGTCAAAATCGCGTGGTAACTTATAGCCATCCTTGACCAGAAGCTGCCAAGGTCGGAGTTTGAAGAAGCAAGCAATCTGGACAAGATTGGCTAGCTGTGGATTCCCAGACGCGTACTTGATCCTACCAAGCGTGCCATCAGCAACATCCATGCGCCGAGATAGCTCCATACGCGAAACGTCTGGATACCGCTGCAGCAAGGCGGTCAGATTTTCGGCGAGCGTTTGCTTGATGTCTTTTAGCATTTATCTGCTAGTTTATGAAATAAATTTATCATAAATGGCTTTAATATTAGTCCATATGATGCTAGCCCCTCTATCCATGACAGGAAGCCCCTATGGAAAAACGCTTGGCCAATGCGACGAGCACGGTCTTAACTGGGTTTTGCGTTCCGCTGCTCCCTAAACCCCAATACCGACCCCCATGGCGTGGTCTACGCCTGCTTCACATTGCAACATCACTTCGAGTTCT
Source organism: Polaromonas naphthalenivorans CJ2 (assembly GCF_000015505.1). Lineage (GTDB taxonomy): Bacteria > Pseudomonadota > Gammaproteobacteria > Burkholderiales > Burkholderiaceae_C > Polaromonas > Polaromonas naphthalenivorans. The sequence goes on from NC_008762.1 coordinate 3,932, forward strand.
TGCGGCATCATCTGCAGCCGTGCGATCAAGTTACTGACTTTCATTGAGCGCTCCTGTTTGTCGTCGTCATTGAATTCTCCAGATTGGCTCCATGAATTTGTGCCAGGCGCGATAACCAGCCATGAGCGCCCGTGCATCGGAAAGCGCATGGTGTGGGGGCCAGTCTTGGGTATAGATGTGGTTCTGCGCCCGCTCAAAAACCGGGTGCGTGATGGTGTAGCTGTTCAGATACAGTTGTTTGGCAAAGTCACCGGGCGGCTTGCTGTGAGGTCGCCCAAGCATGGCGACGGCCAGCAAGTACCAGTCCCACTCATAATCAAAAATAACGGTGGCGGGTTCTGGCAACCGGGCGAACCAATCTCGCACGCGGTCGGTTAGCGCTGGACGGCTACAGGCCGCACCAGGCACACGGCCCAGCAAGGGCTGCACGGTTTCCCGCACAAAGTCGCTACAGTCGGCCTGGCAATAGTCGGTTCGCTCGGCATAGAATTCCCGGCCATCCTCACTCACAAGCGCAATGCTGATTAGGTCGGGCCGGACAAATTCGGTGAATTCGGTGTCGAGGAAAACTAGCATGGGGTGACTCCACGAACATCGACCTCCAGCGCTCGCATGAACGCAATCTCCTGGGCTGACACTGTTGTCCCATCCATCCGAGACCCAGCTTCAGTGTAGAGAAAACGGCATGCCCTGCCGTCCAGCTTGGTTGCGCTTGTCCTCTCCTGCGCCAGCGCAGCCAGCACCGGGTAGTCGGCCAGCGTGTAGAGCGAATGGTCGATGCCGTCATGGCCCATTGCACTCTCCAAATTTCCCCCTTGCAGCATTGATTTGGCAAGGCCGCTTTCATAAGCCTCCACCAGGAAGCCCAACGCTTCAAGGCGGTCGGCCTCCAATGTGCCGCGTTGTGGATCTACGTCCACCAAAGCAGAAACGATCTTGAGCGCGGCCTTGTAGTCGGCCTCATTTTGGATAGAGTGCATGTTCATGTCTGCTCCAACTTAACCCCTGTCAACCGTCGAACGAGGCGCAGCCCACCGGCATCAAGTCGATATATCCCTATGGTCCCGATCTTCGCAGTCACCGGGAAATACAGGGTGAGGTGAGAAAGTTTTCGTTCCTTGCGCGGCGTCGGCGGCTGTTCTAAATTTGCCATGATTTCGCCTCCATGAGGAAAAGCGTATTTACTGATTTCCGTATTTCTTTAAAAGTAACTCGCGCACTTCGTCCGCAATCTTGGTGCCGCGCATGGCGCATTGGGATTTGATCGTTCGGTGCAAGCTCTCGGGGATGTCGATGGTCAAACGCTTCATCGCTTCGGCCTCGCCAGCGGCGCGATTCTCCACCCACGAATCAACCGGGGCCGGTTCTGGTTTGTTGGTCGGCTTGGTCCCGAAAGCGATTTTCTTGGTGCTCATTTGGCGTACTCCATCAGCTCGGCTGCAACAGCCTCGATCTCGGCAACGGCAGGACCGGCAGGATCAATTTCAAAAATAGCTTGACCCTGGGCCGCAGCTTCGGCAAAAACAACCCGCTGAGCCACGCTGGCATCCAGGACGCGGATCGGGTAAGCAGCAAGGGCATCGCGCACGTCGCGCCCTATTGCCGTATTTGTAATTTTGCGATTTACCACAAACACGGATTTGATATTTTCTTTATATATGTGAGCCTCCGCGATCAGCTTCACAACTTCTTCGGCCGCCCAGATGTCATAAGGGCTCGGCTGGACCGGGATGACAACGACATCAGAGGCCATGATGGCGGACCGGGCCAGGTCGGTGACTCGTGGCGGGCCATCGATGATGATGTGGTCATAGCCTTGGCCAAGTTGGCTGATTTCCTTGTGGATGGTGGCGCGGGGGAATCCGACAACAGAAAAGAGGGGCGGTCCTTGACGGGCTGCGGCCCAATCGAGGGCGCTTCCCTGGGGGTCGGCGTCGATCAACAGGACACGCGCACCAGCGCGTGCAAAGCAGGCCGCAAGGTTGACGCTGAGGGTCGTTTTGCCGACGCCCCCTTTTTGATTCAATACACCAAAAATCATGATTTCACCTTTTACTGTTTTGTATTTTTGTACTTTTACAGAAAACCTTAAATAAAGCAATCAACCTCGTCCCTTGTCTTTGCCTTTCCCTGGCTCGGGTACATGCGGCAGGCAAAGCGCTCCATTGCGGCCTATGACCACCCTGTCGCCCGGCATGGGATAGGTGGCTACGGCTTGACCATGGTCGAGGACAGCACCTTAGACCTGCGCCTTAGCGGCCTTTGGTTTTGCACCACGCAACTCAGCGGCTTCCTCGCTCGATTTCTTGGCGGCTGCTTGAGCGGTGGCCACGGCCTTTTTGGCCTCCTCCAGTTCACGCGCCGCGCTCTCTAATCGGGCTTGACCGGCTTGGACAATGGCGTTTGCATTCAGCAGCTCACGCGCTACGGCGTCGGTTCGTGCTTCGGCCTTGGTCGTCCTGGCGTCGGCTTCTGTGGCCCGCCGGTCGGCGGCTTCCAGCTTTGCAGTCAACACGGCGGCTTGCTGCTCGGCTTGTTGGCGGGCTTGCTGATCTGTCTCCAGTGCGATGCGTAGGCGCTCGATTTCGGCTTGCAGTCCTGGTACAGCTTCCAAGCGTACTTCGGCGCGGGCCAGTGCGGCGGCGGTGGTTTCTTGACGCTGGCGCTCGGTCATCAACTCTTGGCGCAAGGCGGTTGCGCTGGCTGTGGCCTGTTCGGCGGCGCGGTGCGCGTCAGCCTGAGCGGCTTTCAACTGCTCGTCAATGGAGGCGGCTTTGGTTTGAGCTGCATCGCGCTCGGTCGTCAGCACGGTGATTTGCTGCTCGGCGGCGGCTTGGGCTTCTGAGATTGCTTGCAAATCATCGGCGGCGGCGGCGGCGCGTTCTTCGGCTGTGGCTGCGGCTTGTTCGGCCACGCGCTGCATCTGCACCTTGATCGCATCGGTGATGCGGTGGTCCAGCTCGGTATCGGCAATACGCACGACAGGACGGCCCGCCTTCCACTCTGCAAGCAGTTTCAGGACGGCATTAGGGCTACCGCCCCCGATTGCGGCTGTGACGGCTCTCACGCTGGCCCGCTGGCCTGCGGCTTGAAGTGCCTCGGCGGCGGTTGCGACCGATTCAAAAGTAACGATTGCCATGATGTTATCCTTTTGTTATGTATTATTTATAATAATAACGTAATCATAACAGATAACATTATCTTTTGTTATTTTTAGAAATTAAATTTAGAGACCTTGGCCCCTGCTGTTTTCCCGCGCAAGCTCGCGCTCGCGCTCTTTATGAGGCTGCAAGGCGGTTTCTAGGCGCTTTTCCGCCACGGCCAGGCTCTCGTACCGCTCAAGCTGCTTGGCGTGCTGTGCGGTGTTTTTGCGGTTACTTGCTGTCACGGCCTCGGCTTCCTTGGTCACACGCTGCTCGGTGGTCAATGCAAGCTCGCGCTTGATGCCTTCGGCGGCTTTGGCCCAGCCTGTGGCCTTGGCCGATAGATCGGCGCTGCGCTCATCCCATGCCTTGCCTTCGGCTCCTTTGAACATGCCTGTCGGGCGCTGCGTCCCGGCGTGTGTATCGCGCTCTGCGCATGCCTTGGCGGTGATTGCGTCCCAAGCGCAAGCGCCTGTTTTTGACCCAATCCCACTCACGTACCAAGGCTCCGGGTCGCCCCGTTTTGCGGCGGCGGCGTTCTGCTCGGTTTTGACCTGGTGCGCGATTGCTGCCCGATTCACTTCCTGCGGGGCCACTGCGCCCAGCGCTTTTGCGGCTTCATTTCTAACGCCCCCAAAAGCATCCATGCACGACTGCAACTCTGCGCTGTCATTGGCTTTGATCGCTGCGTCGATGCGCTGCACAAGCTCGCGTTCACGGTCTGTGACAAGCCCCTTCATATCCAACTCCAACTCAATCGGCTGCGCCTCCGGCGCGGGGTCCAGGGTCTGGGGTCCAGAATCCAGAGACACGGCTTCGCCGGGGTTGTTGGATGGAGAATGCAGGGGGGCGGGTTCCTTGGATTTCTCAAGCTGTGCAGCGGCTGCGCGGTCGCGCTCGGCGCGGGCGGCTTCCCGTGCTGCTTCGTACTTCTGCTGCTGCAACTGCTCGCGCAGTTTGTCAAGCTGCGGGTCTGCAAACTTGCAGGTCAAACCGTTGGCCACGGCCACGGCCACGGCGTTTTTCTTGAATTCGTCAGAGCCGGTGAGTTCGAGCGTTTGCCCGAATTTCTGTTGCGCGGTCGCAAGGGCGGCAGCAATGCCACGGTCTGATTTCAAGTCCAAAATCTGAATGCTTCGGCCCTCATCTCTGAAAACGTCTTTTTGGGCAAGTTGGTAAGTGATGTGCTTGCGTGCATCGACCGTGCTCGTGAGCGCTCTGAGTGTGCTTGCCACTGTGCTCGTTGCTGTGCTTCGCTCCGTGACTGGCAGGACGTGCAGGCTGACAATTTGCGGCTGTTCTTTCCACTGTCGATACATCGGCAACGGCTTGTATTGGGCCTGCAACGCTTTGCGCTCGGCTCGGTGTCGCTCGGATAGCTCCAGCTTTTCGGCGGCTTGCAGGGGTGCTAACAGGCTCTGCAATGCGTTGCGCTGTGGGCCTTTGTCTTGCCAATTTCCGCTCAGTGCTTCGGTGCGCTCTGTTTTGAGCTTCGCCAGGAGCGCTGCCCGCTCGGCTCCGTGGCGTTTCTGTAGCTCGATGGTGTCGTGCGTTTTGGCCGCTTTATGAGCGTCACGGATGGCAATGTATTCATTCCAACCGGGTTGCCCTTGACGCATTGGCTGCGGGGTTAGGCCGGTGCTGTTGTCTCGTCCGGCAACCCGTCGCAGTCCGTCAACAGGTCGTCCACCAGGACATGCATCAACGTGCAGTACACCCTTGCGCCGGGTTTGACCTTGATTTTTAAGGACTGCCAGATTGCATTCGGACAGTTTGCGCAGACCGTTTGTGGCTGTATCTCTAATCGCAGTAGGGTACGGCTGCGGGGTGTGATGGTGGTATTCATTGGGTTTAATTTCCTGGGGTGGTTGATAGGGGCCGAAACGTTTTTGTAAATTTCCGAAGCTGGCTTTTCGGTCTATGTCACTGGCCTTGACTCCAATGTCACCGACATAAACTTTTGCGCCTGAACCTTCGCGGCGATATTCAAGCCCGGCTGCTGCCATTTGGGTGTGCAGGTCTTTCCAACTGCTGGCCTTTGCAATGATCGGGGCGGCGTTTTCAATGCCGATACGCTGGGCCGATTTCTGCCCGGTCTGAATTTCCATGTCTTGCGCGGGGCCAGTTGGCTCTAGCGGCTTGTCTTTGGCTTTGTTGACTGCTGGCCGTTTGGTCTTGCTATCGGCGAGCAACTCGCCGTTGTCGTTGGTTTGATACCGTGCGTTCTCGACACTTTTCCAGCCCTGCTTTTTTTCGATGATTGCAATGGCTTGGTGGGCAGCATTGAGTTGAAACCCTTTGTTGATTTCGATAACCTTAAGCGTGTCAGGATGCACGCGGTTAACAGCAATGTGAACGTGCAGGTTCTTGGTGTCGTCGTGCAGTCCCCAGATCACCTGGTGGCCGGTCAGACCGCAATGGCCAACAAACATTTTCACGGCTTCGCGCACTTGGTCAACGCTCGGGCGCTCGTTCGGTCGCCAGCTTAAAACCCAATGGTCTATTGGGTCTTTAGACCTGACGGCATCTTGAGCCAGTGCAATCATTTCGGCAACGTGGCCTTCGTGCGTGTCAGTCAGAAAGTTGTCGGCTTCGTGGTGGATGCATTTCTCCATGCCGTTTTCACGCTGCGGTTCAACAATATAGTTTGCAACGCCAGCAACACGGGCGGATTTTGTACCTCCCGCTTTTTTGTTGGGTATCTTTTTGACGATCACTTTGATCTACCGGCTTGGCTGATTGACTTGATCGCATCGCTTATCAAACGCAAAGCTGCGGCTGTTTCGGCTGAATACGCTCCGTCGCTCTCAAGGTGGACTTTGTTGAGTAAGCCGCCCTGTCGGCGCAATTCTCGAATCATCACTTGATCGGTGTTGGCAATGATCGGTCGGCCAAAGTAGCGGGCACGCACAAGGGCGCTCATGGACATTCCGGCGAATTCTGCATCTTCTTGGAGGCGTGCCTTTTCTTCGCTTGTCAAGCGAACGTCAACTTTAGTGTCTAGCGGTTCATCACCGATTGCTTTGAAAACCATAAGCACGCTCCAGGGTAGCGGGGGTTGTTGGCTGTTTGTCAGCGGGTCAAGGGCAGAGCCATTGCAAGGGGAGGGTAGATGTGAGAAGGCGAAGCCGCCGAATAGCTACCCGTGGTTTGGAAGGCACATGGAAGCGTAGCGCCTATGTGTCTGACAAACCCCATCTTGTAACTGCCTTCATGACTTATACGATTCCCGTTTATGATGCTAAGAATACAGTATTAATTCAATGTTTACAACATTTAGTTACTATGCAACAATGCTTGTGTGCTAAGAAAACAATTAGCTAAAAATTAACGAATCAACTTTTTGGAGAAAGCATGAACAAGGCAATCAGAAAATACGACATTGCAGAATACGCAGCAAAAGGGGGGGATGCAATTGATCGGATGATGGCTACACAACAGGCTGGAAAACTTGTTAAAGGCAGCAAGCATGACGTATGTGTGGCGATGCGTGAAAAACTGAAAGTGGCTTTAGAAGCGGGCTTCACAGTGCAGCAAATTGCAGAAGCTTTGAAGGATGGTGATGTTTTTGGAATCTTGCCTAAAACAATTTTAGAGATTGTTAAAGGCGATAAAAAGCCAGTAGTTAGACGAAAAGCAAAAGGCACTACCGAAACTAAAAAAACAACTTCTGAACCGGTTTCAACCCCGAAAACTTTGCCAGATAGCACCACTAAACAAGTCACAAGAATTGTGGATGCAACATGAAAAATTATATTTATGTGACTGGCGGAAAAGGCGGTATTGGTAAATCATTTGTGTCAATGCTTGTTGCGGATTACATGGCAACTAAAGAACAAGTTTTGCTGATTGACACTGATATGACTAACAGTGACTGCAATGCTGTCTACAAAGACAAGAAACAATCGACTATTGAATGCAATGTTCAACAGTTACGATCTGAAGATACAAGCGGGCAAGTTGATACGAGTGGTTTGCTTTCAACTTTTAACGTTGACCGAGAATGCGTTGTTGTTGATGCGCCTGCGGGGGACACGGTTTTGCTTGCTAATGCTGGCAGCATGATTAATGAGATGTGCCAAGAATACAAAGCTAAATCAGTGATTGTGTGGCTTGCTGATAGCGGTGATCAAAATGCTGTCAATGGCCTAAATGCTGTATTTGAACAAATCAAAAACGTTGATTTGATTTTGATTGTCAAAAACTTTAAATCAAGTACTGATTTTGATTTGCTGGACAAGTCAAACACACTTACAAAATTCAAATCGCTGCCAAATTGTCACGTTGTTGATTTTCCAAAAATCGCTGCACGCATTACTAAACGCGTAAGAACAGACAAGAATAGTTTCGTTGAAATGATTTCAGAAAATACGCCAATTGGTGATCGTGTTGAAGCCCGCCGTGTGCGCAGTTTGATGCATAAGGTTTTTGAAGAAGCGGGGCTATGAAATTTGCAAAAGCGTTTGAAACGCTGAACGGTCGGCCACCTGAAACCGCAGACATACGGCGGTTTCAGACATTAACAAATGCTCTGGAAACAACTCCAGAAGATGCGATATTGTCGATATTTGTTGCCTGCGATCATTATGAAATGATGTATGAAAAAATTCCAGCGCAAATTATTGAAGCATTAAGAGTGGCAGTTGAAACGGCTAATCGTGCTGCTAAGTTAGTAGTTGACGATGCGTCTGGAAAAGTGCAAACGATTGTCGCGGGTTCACTCGTACCGCTGGCTAAAGATGCGTTTGAAAAGGGAGTTAACAGATATATAGACCAGATTGATGGTGAGGCTAGAAACTATGCAAAGACAAAAGCAATTCCAGTTGCAATTGCAACAGTTGCAATGGCTGTTTTGGTTGGGATTGGATTGGGCTGGGCTGGTGGCACCTGGGCACGGTCAGATGCAGATGCCACGGCGATTGCTTCTGCTGCTGTTGCACAAAAAACAGTTGCTGGTCAACTTGCACAAAAAGACGCAGAGGCGGCGGCAACGATTGCAAATTTGAAAGCTGAACAGGCGGCAACGATTGCGAATTTGAACGCGGCCAAAGTATGGTCCGGTACAGCAGAAGGCCAACTGGCTTATAAATTTTTCACAGTGGGGTCTGGGGCGCTGGCTGCGAAGTGCCAGGCTGAACACTGGACACTTGGAAAGAATGGCAAAGGCGAAAAATTGTGTATCCCACAGCATGAAAAATGGTCAGGTTGGACAGAAGGTAGTGAAGGGTGGGTGATACCTTGATTTTCAAAAAGGGGCGCTTCAGGGGTTCTACGCCAAAACCGGCGGAATTTGTCCAATTTGGCGCAAAGCCAGCATTGGTGCGGGCTTGACTGGAGTTTGGGCTTACATCCCCAAGCTGGGTTCTAAGCCGGAACCGCCGAAAATTCCGCCGGAAAACATCACAGCCCGCGTTTCCGGCCACTGAACCTATCCGACACGGTTTGTCGTGTATGTTTTGCCCGGTTAAGAGTACCGTTTTCGACCGATGGCAGGCCGCGCCGGAAAACAACTGTTTAGCGTCAACTCGCACCAGTGCTGGCTTTGCGCGCTTGCCGGAAAAATCGGCGGTTCCGGCTTAGAACCCCGGTTTTCATTGGTAAACGCGTGACCGATAACCGGGGGGTTTGTGACCGATATCCGGCTAACTGTAGCGACCTGCAATCGAGACCGCCCCGACCTGCATTCAGCGGCTTTTTCGACCAGAATTAACTGCGACCAGCGGCCACCTCAAACCAGAAATAACTGCGAATGAACCTGCAATCAGCCGGACCGACCTGCATTCCATCGCGGCCGACCAGGAATAGCTGCAACTGAAACTTGGTCCAGAAAGCCGTCAATGGCCTCCGTTTCTGGATGAAGATTCTTGCACCAAGTTTATGGAAGTAGCGCGCGGGGCGTCCTCGTCATAGTGCCGGTACGTCAACCGAAGTCCAGGAAATCCACGTTTGTTGGACCGGCCTTCCCGCCGTTTTCAGTCGCAGTTAATTCTGGTTGGCGCCGATGGAATGCAGGTTCATGCGCAGTTATCTCTGGTTTGGCGGGGTGGATAGACGCAATTATTCCTGGCTCAAAATCGCGCTGAATGCAGGTCGGAGCGTTTTTGGATGCAGGTCGCTACAGCTAACCCACGTTGACCCAAAGGCTCGCGCTTTGGGCGTGGACCCGTCCCAGGACGACCAGCGTCTCAAGGATGGAGGGAAGGCGCTCACGCCAGCGGCCACGGCTGCTGAAGTGCGCGGCGATGGCGTCGAGGTCCATGGCGGTTCCGGTTTGGGCCAGTACGTCAGCCACGGCCTTGACCTGTTCGGGCATGCTGGCGGGCCAGGGCTGGGCGGCGCTGGCTTTCAGGCTCTTGGCTTTCTTTCCTTTGGCGGTGAGGGCTGCTTGCTCGGGCATGGCGATGGCTGCTTGCTGGCCCTGGCTCGGCGCCTGGAACGCGGGACGCAGCCAGCGGACAGTGCCCTTGGCTTCTTCGGCTGTGCGTTGGGCGTTCAAAGCCACCAGACGCGCCAGGAGCGCGTCTGGTGCAGCGGTGAAGGGGTAGAGGTCGCTCCAGCCGTAAGAGGCCAGCACGGCGGCATCCAGCTCGTCGTGAAGGCTGCGCAGCACGCCGACGAGGCCATGCTCGTGCAGCGTCTTGTCCTTGGCGGTGAGTGCTTCACCTGTGCGGAGCTTTTCCAGCACGTTGTAGAGCCCTGTAAGGGTCACGTCGGCATGCGCGGCCTGCTGCTTCTTGCGGTGGGCGTCGATCTGTTCGGCCAGCTGGCGGATTTTGTCGGTCAGCGCGGGCGTGAGGCCAGTGTCTGCTGCGGGGAAAGGGAAGGTTTCAAAGCAGCGGGATTTAACGTACACCGGATCATTGCCCACTCCTAACCAACTCCCGGTAGCCAGCGCCCAAGCAGTATGCAGGCGGCTGGACAGCACGCCCAAACAAAACGCATCGTCCAAGGCGATGGCAATCAGCTTGTTGTCGGGCAGGATGCTCGCGTCGAGGAACTGGAACAGGCGGTGTTTGGCGGTTTCGACTGTGGCGATGTAGCGGGGTAGGCCGGTGAGCTGTTTGCGCATCTCCTGGCGCGGCTTGCCGTGGAGCCACCACAACTTCGCATAACCGGCACCGTCTTTGCTGGTGCCTTTTGCATCGCGTTCAGGCTTGACCCGATCCAGCAGCCACTGGTACACGGCGGGGTATTGGCTGCGCAGTTCGTCAGCGCTCAGGCCAAAGGCGTCGATGATTTGGACGCCGCGCGGCTTGTCGGTCAGGTCGCGCCCATTACGGTAGTCGCGGATGATGGCTGGCTGGCCCAGGGCGGCGGCTTCGGCTGGCGTCACGATGAACCCCGCCCCGTGCAGCTTGACGCCGGGCGATGAAATGCCCGACATGGCTTGCAACGACACGGCAGCCGTCACATTCACCCCTACGCTCAAATCGGCATGAATCACGCCCCGGCGCTCATCCAGCGTCACGGCCACTTCCCCATCCTGGCCCGGCGTTTCGCTGGTCACGGTCTGCAGGCGGCCTTCCCCGGCTCCCGGCTGCAGCACCGTCATGGCAATGCGCACGGCAGCGCCATCGGCACTATCGACCCACGGATGGTCGGGCACGGCAAAGGCCAGTGCGGTGGACTGGCCGAGCGCGGCCTGAACCACACGCCGGTTGAAGGTCTGGCGCAGGCTGTTGGTGGTGATCAGGCCCATGCGCTGGGCCTGGCCGGTTGACACCAGTCCAGCGGCACGCGACCACCAGAACATGACGAAATCGGCGCTGTCGGGCACCTGGGGCCACGCCTGGCGTAAGGCTTCGACGTAGCCATCGCCCAGCGCGGCACGCATGGGGGACGCGCCAATGAACGGGGGATTGCCGACGATGAAATCCGCCGCTGGCCAGTCGGCCTGGCGTGCGCCGCTGTAGCGCCATTGCGGCACCTGGGCGGCCTCGTCGGGCACGGACTCGCCCGTCACCGGGTGGATTTTCAGGGTCACGCCATCCCAGCGCGTGAGCGGCTGGCCGTGGGCATTGAGGGCCGGGGCGCGGCCATCCCAGGCCAGCACGGCATCGCGGTTTTCAATGTTGCCGTAGTTGTGAACGACCGGCTCAGCGACACCGGCATTGCCGAAGGTGCGGATCTGCCATTGCAGGTAGCCGATCCAGAGCACCAGTTCGGCCAGGGCGGCAGCGCGCGGGTTGAGTTCGATGCCGCGCAGCTGCTGCAGCGTGACGGTTTCGCCTTCCAGCGTGAGCTTGGCCTGGGTGTCGCCCAGCGCGTCCAACTGGTTGAACACCTCGCCTTCCAGGCGCTTCAAGTGCTCCAGCGTGACGTAAAGAAAATTGCCGCTCCCGCAGGCGGGATCGAGCACGCGCAGGGTGCAAAGGCGGTGGTGAAAGCGCCGGACCTCGGCGCGGGCTTCGGTCAGCTTGGCCTTGCTTTGCTTCTTGCTGTCGAGTTCGGCGGCTTCATTGACCAGCACCAGGGCAGCGGCCTGGACGTTGGCCCATTCGGCGCGCAGCGGCTCCAGCACGGCGGGCAGCACCAGGCGCTCGACATAGGCGCGCGGCGTGTAGTGGGCGCCCAGGGCGTGGCGTTCGGCGGGGTTGAGCGCGCGTTCCAGCAACGTGCCAAAGATGGCAGGCTCTACTTCGCGCCAATTGGCTTTGGCCGCTCCGATCAGCAAATCAATTTGCGCGGTCGTCAGCAACAGGCTGTAGCCGGGCGTGTTCGCGCCCTTGAACAGCTTGCCGTTGAACTTCAGGATGTTCCTGGCCAGCGCGCCGGAGAAGCCGCCCCGATCCATGTCGGCCCACAGCGCCTGCAGCATGCTCTGCAAGGTGGCAGGCGCCTCGCGGTGGGCTTTGAGCAGGCCAAAGAAGGCACCCTTGGGCAGCAGCTCCACATCCTCGGCAAACATGCTGAACAGGGCGCGTGTGAGGTAGGCGGCTACGTTTGCGGCGGAATGCCTGGCATCTTCCAGCGACTTGGCCAGCCGGGCCAGCTGGGCAGACACGATGCCGGTGACCTCGGCGCTGATGCGGGCAGGGTCAAGCTGGTCGGGATTAGTCCAGATCAGGCGCAGGCGCTCGCGCACCTCGGGCTTGAGCAAATCTGCCAGCGCGATACGGTGGCTGCGGGGATCGGGGAAGGGGATGTAGGTGCCGCCGCTGCGGCTGAACTCGGCATACACCTCGATGACGGTGCCCACGTCGATGACCAGCAAAAACGGCGGTCGCCCTTCGTCTGCAGGCAGCGCGCGGGCGTAGTTCTGCGCCTGGGCGTGGGCTTCGAGCAGGTTGCGGCTGAAGCGTTCGGTGCCCACGGAGGCCTTGAGTTTTTTTGATTCGGCGATAAAGCAGCCGCGCCGGTAGCAATCGACCCGGCCAGCGCTGCTGGTGCCATCGGCATAGCTGAAGGTCACCGGGCGCTCGAACATGTATTCCTGCGCGGGCGTGGCGTGCGGCCGGGGCACGCCGAGCAGTTCGCACAGGTTGATGATGAAGCTTTGAGAGGTGGACAGTTCGCTGGCGGTCACGCCTTGCCACAGGGCTATGAAGGCTTCTGGGGTGTTGTCCAGCTTGTTGTTATTTTTCATGTTTTCGATGGTATCGGCCCCCTGGCAGGAATCGAATGTCTCTTGGAGACTGTTTTTACATTTATTCGGATTGACCTTTTAGGGGTCACTTCGGGAAACGCCCTGGTAGTGCTTTATTTTCCGTTTCCTGAGGCGACCCCCTTTATGCCGAAGGCATGTAGCGCAGCGGTACGGCTGCTTTGCCTTCTTCCTGGACAAGCATGCAACTGGGAGGCCCCTTGTGGGCCGGGCGAAGCCCTCTTTGCATTTTCACCGGCCTATCCAGCCATGAGCCGCGTAGCGGCTACTTGGCTATCCCTGGCCTGGGGGCCGTTCTGTACCCCCTTTGGGGGTCTGTTGTTGATGGCCGTTGAGCGAAGCGCTGGATTTTTTTCGTTTGCGTTATTGAATTAAGAGTTAAAGATAGTTAAGGCCCCTTTTTTCATTGGGGAGGGTGTGGGTGAAACCACGTTGCCGCGTGTGTGAAACCACGAGCCAATCCACAGATTTTGTGTGTGAAACCACGAGCCAATCCACAGATTTTGTGTGTGAAACCACGAGCCAATCCACAGATTTTGTGTGTGAAAATACGTGTTTTTTTATCCAGCCTTTGTGGATAACCGCATCTAAAAGTACGTGCCTACCGGCGAATGAATGTCACCATATCGTCAACCATGCCGACCTTGTAGTCTGGCAACTCATCGGACTCGACAAGCGTTTTTACTGTGCGGCGAAACTCTCGCAAATTTGCAGTGCTGCCGCTTTTTTCGTACAGCGTTTTAATCGTGCATTGCCATTGCCGTTGGGCGCCACAGTGCTTTCTAGCCAGCTCGTACATGCGTCGATCTGCTGGCTTACGGATTCTGAAATAGTCCGGCGATAGCGTTAGCACTTGTTTTGCTTTAATTGATCGATACAGCCAGTCCGATAAAGTTACTTCAACGGCAACCATCCGTCCGCCTGCTGTTTTTTCAATAACTCGCCAGGAGTCGATCAAACCAAAACCGGCTCTCTCACGTTGTCCATCTGTGATGATGTTTGTTTCAATGCTCGTGCCGCGCAGCCTTGCCAATGCGTCACCCATGCGCTTATAACTGTCGCCATCAACAGGTCTATTTGTCGTGACAAGAAAGTTGTACGCCGTGAATCTCACTGTGCGACTAACGTCATCACGCCCACGATTCATCGCTTCGATAAGTTGGCTCGTGCAGTAAATCCAAACGTCTTTGTCGTGAATCGTGGCGCAGCCGTCAGAACCTGGCTTGATCGTCACGCTGTTGCCGTTTCGCTCGTACACACGCACGCGCATGTCACCGGCTTTGAGTGCAAACAATGGATGTTCCATGCTTGCCATGTCGTCTTTGATCGCTGTATCAAAAATGTCGGCGATGAAAAAATCTTTTTGGAGATGTTTCACTGGTGCCAAGACGGAGGGTGGCGGCTCTTTGAATTTTTTCAGGTCTTCAACAATCGCTGCGCGTATTTCGTTCTGGTTTTCTTTGCCTTTTGCTCGCAGTTTTGCAAGCATTGCCTGAATTTCTACCTCGGTGCGCTTTTTGGTATTCTTGTCTTCAGCCATTTTTAACTCTTACTCAGTTGGATTTGGTTAGGCTTTGCCGGGTGTATCAGCACCTGACAGAGCCGCTAATGCTAAGTCTCTTTTTTTCTCGTGGGCCACTGCTGGCGGGCGTGGAACACGTTCACCACCTCCACCAGCGTCGGCGTCTCCCGATAGAGCACGATGTAATTGCTCCTGGCCACCAACTCACGCATGCCCTTCACGCGAGGCGAAGGTTTGTAGAGCTTCGGGTGATCGGGCAACTTTGCCGCCTTTTCCTCAATTTCGTCCTTGAGTTCTTGTGCCGCGTCGGGGTTGTCTTCGGCGATGTACTCGACAATTTCCACCAGGTCATCAATCGCCTGCTGACGCCACTCAAGCTGCGGCTTTGGCTTCATGCTTCTTGCGTTTCGTGTCGATCACTGCTTGAACGCTGGACATGGCCTGCTCGTGCGAAACGTTGGGCCGCGTGTCGGCCAGCGACGCATCGGCTTGCTGCTGCATCCGCTTGGTTTGCGCTGACGCTTCAAAGGCGCTGCGCATGCGCTCGGATGAATCTGGCCGCACCCGCGTGGTCTTGAGCGCTGCGGCGTCAAAGTTGGCCGCGTTGACGTGGTATTCACAAATCCCCACGTCCTTGAGATAACCCACGAGCGTTTCAAACTTGCGAAACGTCCGCACGGCTCCGCGCCTGGCGGCCAGTGCGCGCTCGGTCATGCCGTACTTGACGATAACCCCCCATCCGCCGGGGTGGCCGATCACATCCGCGCCGCGAACGGCTCCGGCTTCGACGAGCCGCTCCAGGGTGAGATGGTCGATGGTATTTGCTGTAGTGGACATTGAGTTTCCCATTTTGGTGTAGAAATAACAACTACAATTATAACCAAGTAACGGTAATTTGGTAACCGACATTCGTTAATATTTCTTCTCTACTCAACATAACGCCTGTTTTCAGTGTGCCTGGTGGCTCTACTTCAAAGGCTGAACCACCCCCACACGTTTGTACAGGGTCGTCCGCGACACGCCATAACGCTCGGCAATGTCCTTCACCTGCGCCGCTGGATCAGTCAGCAGTGTCTTGATCTCCCGTATCTGCTTTTCGTTGAGCTTGGGCTTGCGACCACCCACCCTGCCACGGGCGCGCGCAGCAGTGAGGCCCGCCAGGGTGCGCTCCCGTATCAGATTGCGCTCGAACTCGGCCAGGGCCGCGAAAACATGGAACTGCAACTTACCGGAAGCACTGCCCGTGTCGATTTTCTCGCTCAGGCTTTCAAAGGGGATGCCTTCACGCTCCAGGTCTCCAATGATCTTCACCAGGTCAGACAGGGAACGCCCCAACCGGTCCAGTCGCCACACCACCAGGGTGTCGCCCGAACGCAGCGACTTGAGGCAATGCGCCAGCTCGATGCGCGTGGCCGACTTGCCCGAAGCCGTCTCTTCGTAAATCGTGATGCAGCCTGAACGGGTCAGGGCATCACGTTGCAAGTCCAGATTCTGATCATCGGTGGAGACACGGGCATAACCGATTCGTTGACTCATACGTTTAGTGAACTTTGATTTAAATATGAGTTAGTTTACACATTTGAGCCAAAAAATGGGCTTTTAAAGCCCATTTTGCAAGTGTCAACTAAACGACCGTTTTATTGACGAAACCTCATGCCTGATCGTGTTTTGTGAGTGACTGCAAAAGACTGATTGCGGTAGTAGCGGTTTGTGATCGGCCTGCTCCAAACCCGACATTGGCATCAACAGCCGACGGTCGCAATGCGGCGATGATTTCATCAATGGCAGCACTCGCCCAATCGGCCACTTTTGTACATACGGAGTCCGGGCGGTGGATCAATGCCGATCAACACGATGTAGCGTCGGTCTGTACGCACCCGGCAGTGGTGCGGAAACCAGCAACGCGTCAGTTGACCGCTGACACTTGAATCGCGCCGTTGTTCAAGAAGCAAGTCCTGTCGAATAACGTGAGATCGAGGGGGTTCGGCAACCGAACGTCAGCGAGACCAGGTAAAGGGCTTGCTACCGGGTCGTAAGATCGGTCAATTTGGGAGATGAACACGACGATCAATCCCCGATCACGGGCAAATGCCTTGAGGGACCGAACCTGCACGGCAAGCTCCGGGTGCTCTCGTTTCTGGTCCAAAAGCTGAAGATAGTCGATGACTACGACTGTGCCGCTTTCTGCAGAAGCAAGCTGATCGATGATGTAGGTTGCGCATATGGCGTTGGAGTTGTCGAACTCGAATCTTTCGCCGATGGCCGAAGGGTCTTTACCCAGTGTCCGCAGCCCGCTCAATAGGTCACTCATATTCCACTCTAGGGTAAAAAACCAACCGTATCGACCGGACTGAACGGATTTAACGGCAAGCTCAAGGCCCATCAAGGTCTTGCCATGACCCGGCCGCGCTCCCAACAACACCAGGTCTCCCGGAGCCAACTGGGAGAGTAATTCGCGCGCTGGACTTTCGGCGGAAAGCCGCGCAGCAAGTAGGCTCCAACTCGCGAATCCTTCCTCTTGGGCGACTCGATTCAAGGCTGCGTGCAGCGGTATTTTTCTTTCTCGCGACAGATCTTTGGCCAGCCGTTTCAAGCTGTAGACGGGTACGGACATTTTCATGGTTAAACCTCTCGTTGCGAGCAGACGTCGCAACCCCTCCTTATGCGCCTTGCTCGAACAGTTGGTTCGTGAGTGTTTTGAGCCCCGTATGTGGTGTACTTTCCCGACGGAGGGGGGAGGCATGGGCGGTTGCCTGACCGATATTATTGACCAATAACAGTCCCTTGTCATCGGACAGCGTAGCTCGGGCGTCTTCGCTGTGGGCGTCGTGAGAACATCGGCTTCTGGTCGGTGCTGGCACCCCCGCACGACGCCTGACAGACTCAAAAAAATCATGCAGTTGGGTTGCCAGAAAACAGGCGCTGGCAACAGACCGCTTGCGCTGCATTGCAGTCAGTGCTCGAATACTGCAAACACTCCCACTTGACATAACGCCTGTCGAGCATTCAGGAAATGGGGTTCGAGGTGCAGTGGAACGGAAAACCGGTTTAACTGGTCAATTGAAGTAGCCAAATAGGTTGTGGCCAACTTGCATCGACTTTTTAGCTCGTGTCCATCAGCATTTCGGACGGCCAAGATGGGTTTACTTAATTTGGCTGCACTTCAAAGCGGCACCGGTTAGAAAAATCTAATGCGCGACATCACGAGATCAATGGAGACTTCAGATTTTTATAGCTTTTCAAACTGAACCTGAAGTTCTTTATATTTTCTTGGCTTAAACCGGTTTTCCGTTCCGTTGGACCTCAGACCCTTAACGGCCAACTCTTTTGGCAAGCTATAGAGACATTTCTAGCTATATAATGCTAGCATGGGTTAGCTTCGCTATTAGAATCGTTTTCGCACTCAAAATG
>NC_008763.1 GCF_000015505.1 Polaromonas naphthalenivorans CJ2
GAGTAGAGGAGGGCCAATCTTCCTCGCTTGATACCCGTCGCGCTCTGGCCGGGGCCTTCGGCTTTGACGATATCGATGCTTTCAACAAGCCCTACGTCATCCCAACAAATGAGCAAATGGCTGCAGAGAAGGCTCGCTTCGAGAAAGAGCGCGTGACCCTCAAAGCTGTGCCTCTTGAGTCGGGTAAGCAGCTTGGAAAGCTGGTGGAGGGCACGTCGGCCAACATGTTCTCTGAAGCTGCTGGCATGCCTCAGGCTACAGAGCAGCGTTTTGCCCAACTCACAGATTTCTGCCGTGAGTATTCAGATTGCTCGGACCTTTACTCCGCGACCGACAAGCTGGATGTGTATGCCGGGCTGGATGACATGGTTGCTGACCTAGCTAAAGATGGCTTCACCTTGGTCGGCGCGACTCGGGAAGTAATGATGAAAACTCCGGGTTCCGAGTCGGGGATCAGGGTCAATATCGTCTATGTTGTCGCGTTCCCCAAAGGGCAGGAAGCGGAGAACTTAGCTGTGCCGAGAGCTGTGCATTTCGGGTAACGAGTTGGGTGTTAACTCGGAAAACCCCCCAGCTCATCTTTCAAATCACTGAAATTCAAACTTGGTGCGGGTTTGCTGGCGATCTTACGCATTTACGAAGGAATCCTTACGCCTGCTCTAGTGCAGCCTGCAGCTCCAACAGGTTCGCCTCATCAAGGATCATCTACCATTTTGAGAATTCACATATTCCCTTGAGGAATATTTATCTTCCCAATATTTTATTTTTAGGAACACTAATATTCCCAATTATTCATATGGCGTGGTACATTTGTAGTTCTTACCGAAACCAAACGAGGCCAGCTTCATGAACGACGAACCAAAAATAACCACGATCACCAGCATTTGCGTGGTCCTTATCCGCGAAGTGCGCGCAGAGCGCGGCATCCATCAGGCGCAAGTCGCGGACTGGATTGGGAAAACACCAAGCGCTTGGACGAAAGTGGAGGCAGGTAAGAGTCCGCTGCCGCTTGAGACGTTCGTCCGCGTTTGCAACAGCATGCAGGTCATGCCGTCCGCGGTGATGGCCACGGCGGAGCGGTACGCGGCGTTGCTTAGCCAAAAAGCAGGCTGGGTGGTCCTTACGACGGAACTGGACTTCAGCGAAGATGGTCTGTTGCGCCAAGCGCAGGAATACTGGGCTTCGCCGGGGTGCCGCAACGTGATACCGAATCGCTGGAGCTTCGGGTCGGTGTTGAACGGCCCGACGTACAACACCGACCAATCGATCAGCCTCGCCGCCGTGTTTCAGTTCGCGGTCGATCCCGTGTTCCGCGAGTTGCAACTGAATCCACCGACCGTGATCATGGGAGCACTTTGACTTGTCCAGCGATTAGCTTTCGCGCAGCAGCGCCAAGATCGGGTGAGGCAAGTTCAAGCTGCTACGACCGCTGCAACCGACTTAGCGCGTGCTTTAAATTCCGAATTCTGAGACGACCCATTTTTACGGCTACCAGCCTACTTGGAATCCATCGCTGGCTCGTAGCTCGCCGCCAACGAAAAAACGCCCCATAGGGGGCGCTTTGATTCATACTTTTTTACTCAAATGATGAAATAAATAAATACACATAAGAGTAAATGTATTTAAATTTCTCAGTCGGGCAACGTGGCGATAAAAGCTCGCAGCAGCTCAGAAATCGACGTCTTGTTTTTTGCGGCGTGAATTTTCAACTTTTGATGGTCTGCTTCAGACACCTGGGCATTGATACGCACCAAGACCGGTTGATCTGCCATTGATAGGTTTTGCTTGTTGACGCTGGGACGGCCAGCGGCCAGGCCTGTGGTTTTTTTGTTCATGTACATTTGTACTTTTATTTATTTGAGTAATTGTGTTAATTCGTTTTTGAGTAAGCGAAAATCTGCCGCTGCATCACCGTTCGCCTCAAGGTCAAAAACTGTCTGCCCGGTCGCCGCCGTGCTTGGGTATGCAACACGTTGCATGATCCGGCTCGTTAAGACGGGCAACCCGTAGCCCGCCAAGGCATCGGCGACCTCCTGGCCAAGCTTCGTGCCCGCGATGGCTCGTGACACCACGAAGGCGGCCTGCAGTCGCCCGTCCGTGACTTCAATCCGCTGTTTAACCAGATCAACAAGATCAGCCGCCGCCCAGATGTCGTAAGGCGATGGCTGGACCGGGATCAGCACGAAATTCGCAGCCTTGATGGCCGAGACGGCCAAATCCGACGCTTGGGGCGCCCCGTCGATAACCACAAAATCTGTTTTTGCCAAGCTCTTGAGGTCACGTTCAATCGTCGGGCGGTCGATCCCGATCACTGATAACGGTTGTTCTTCCCGAGCTGCCGACCAGTCGCGGGCGCTGCCTTGAGGGTCTGAGTCCACAAGCACGACGCTTGCGCCGTCGAGCTGCAACACACGGGCCAAGTGGGTTGCAATTGTGGTTTTCCCGCTTCCACCCTTTTGGTTCAAAACCGCGATTACTTTCATGCTATTCCTGTGGTTATGCGAATATATAAAAGAGTATATGTGTTTTTGAGTAAAAGAGTAATGTGTTTTTGTGTTGAGCTTCCAGGGGGACGCTTCAGGAAACGGAAATAAAGCACTACAAGGGCGTTTCCCGTTAGCGCAGTTCGCCACCTCTGAACATCGGGTTCATACAGGTGTTCGGCATTCTAAAAAGTCATGTTTTTGAGTCTTGGTTTAACGACATCCCCATCAGGTCCGCCAACCCCAAAAGGCAAGTGAGAACACAATCAGGGCCAAGAGAAAAAGAGCTGCTCCAAGAACGCGAATAACCAGCATGGCTGGCGTGCCAAAGGCCTTTGAGAACGAGCAAGCGTTTTTGGCGTGCCTTTCCTGCACTTCCACGGGCAGCGATGATAGGGGGTCCGGAATGAACGGCGGGTCCGGGAGCTTTGCAAAAACACCGGAAAAGATCACCCACATGACTCCCCCTATGCAGACGAGGAGGAGTATTTGAAACAAAGTTTCGACGTAGCCAGGGACGACAAAACCTTTTACTTGCAGCATCCGAAGCAACCAGGCGCTGGCGACGATAGTCGTGACACAAACGGAGAAAATAACAGTATTACGTACTATGGGGGACATGGCATTCCGACCGCGTTTGATCATCAAGGATTGCCTTGCTTTTTTCCAGCGTAAATTTCAGCGCTTTGAATGGCCATCAGGTGGGTGATGGCGTCGCGGGCGCATTTAAATGCAATCGCCTCGTTCTGGGTCCACTGCCGCATGAATCAATCCTCCGGGATCAGGTCTGCGCAGGCTCTACGGCGGGAGCAGCTGGCAAGGGGGAAAGCCCAAACAATTCACGGTCATCAGCGCGGGTCAGGTACTCGTCGAGCTGGCTGATCATCTTGAGTTTTGCAGCTTCATTTTTTCCCATCCGATCCAACATGTAAGCACCCAGAAGTATTTTCTTTCGGGTGTCATTAGCGTGAGTAGTTTTTCGCTCTTGCAATTTTTTTCTGGCATCCGATTTTTGTTTCCGGGCCTTGGCTTGTTGCAGCTTGAGTTTTAGAGTTTCAATGGTTTCTTCTATTTTTGCCATGGGGTGTGCCTCTTCGTTTTCCTTGTATCAGGCATTCTATAGGTCGTTTCAGGCGATCTATCAGGACAGCTGACAAAGGGTAAGATAGCGCCGTGGACAGCCCCCCTGGGGAATGAAGGGCGCACTTATGCAAACTCTGCGAGTTTGCGCGCTCGCTCTGCTGGCCCTGCCGGGGGCCTGATCGAACTTCCAGTAACCGAATACACAACAGCTAAACAACCGTGGCGATTTTTCACCTTAGCGTAAAAACGGTAAGCCGCTCGGCAGGCAGGTCTGCGACCGCCGCCGCCGCCTACCGTGCTGGCGTGGAAATAACCGACGAGCGGACCGGGGAAGTACACGACTACCGGCGAAGGGGCGGCGTCGATTCTGCCCAATTGTTCTTTCCAGCCAATGCCCCCGAGTGGGCGAGCGACCGGAACGAACTTTGGAATGCCGCCGAGAAATCGGAGACCCGGAAAAACTCCACGGTGGCTAGAGAATTCGAGGTGGCCTTACCCGCCGAACTGACTACCAGCGAGCGTCAGGAGCTGGCGCATGAATTCACCAAGGCGCTGGTCAGAAAATACGGATTCGCCGCCGATTGCGCGATCCATTTCCCGCATAAAAAAGAAAACCAAAGCAAGCGCAAAGATGCAGCCGTTGAAAATGGCGACAGTCGAAATCACCACGCGCACATTCTGTGCAGCACACGGAAGCTGACAGCCGAAGGTTTCACCGTCAAGACCCGCGAGTTGGACGACCGCAAGACCGGCGCCGATCAAGTGGTCGAGTGCAGGGCGCTGTTCGCGGAAATGACGAACGCCGCCCTGGCGAAGGCAGGCCACAGCGCCCGGGTGGACCACCGCAGTCTTGTGGCCCAGGGCATTGACGACCGGGACGCAGGCATCCACCTTGGCCCCATCGCCACGGCGATTGAGCGCCGGGGCGAGGCGTCCGAGAAAACCAGAAACCACCAGGAACGCCAAGCCGAAGCGGCCGGCAAGGTCGCCGCCCTGGTCGCCATCGCGCAAGCCCAGGTCAAGGCCGCAGAGCAAGCGGTGGCCGCAGCCAAAGCACAGGCACAGGCACAGGCAGAACAACAAGCCGCAGCACTGGCCGCCGCTCAGGCGCGGGAATTGGCGATCAGCGCCCAATTGACAGCATTCAGGGAGATTGAAAATGACCGAGTTCGAGACGAAGCTCTTGCAAGCATTCACCGCCATGTCGCAGCAGCAGGCAGATCAAGCGCAGCAACTGGCCGCGCTCTCGGCTTCGCACAGTCTGACCACGCAATCATTGGGAAAAATCTCGCAGCAGCAGGTGGACATCTTGGCCGCGCTATCGAAAGCGCCCGAGGGCGACAGCATCACCGAAACGCTGGAGCAATTGCTCAAGCCCTTGGTCGCCGCCTTGAACGATTTATCCCAGCGCTTGCCGCCCTCCCTCGCCAGTTAGAACACCATCTGGTGGAACTGGTGGCCAAAGCGCGCCGGGCGCAGGCCCGAAGACGGTTGGACGAGAACAAGGAGGATAAGGCTGTCCTGGATCTGTCGGGCGACCTGGCAGCGGCCAAGGCCGAGCGCGACCGCCCGCCCGTGTGGGCTGCCGGCATCGACCCACGCAGCTACTACCACCCGGGCAAGGTGGCGGCGCGGCAAGCCGCACAGCCTACTCCCGCGCCGCAGGTGAAGCGGGCCGCCGCTGCAGGCGTGGCCGACTTGCGCACGCCCTTCCAGCGTTCCAGGCAGGAAGCCGCCCAGCAGGCGGCGCACCCGCACCAGGAGGATCAGGACAACCCGGGCCAGGCCGAGCGCATGAGCGCCGCCGAACTGCGGGCCGAGATTGCCCGGCTGCGGCCGCCGCCGCTGCGGGAAGTGGTGGAGCGCCAGCCCGAGCTGGTGACCGCACGCCAGAGCAGCGACACGCTGGCCGAGCAATGGCGGCAGGCGCAGGCCATGGCCGCCGAGGCGGGCCGCGAGCTGGAGAACTGGCGCAGCGCCCACCCGGTGCGCGCCAAGGCCCACGACAGCGGCCTCATGCGTGCCGCCGTGCTGGTCGAAACCGAGCAGCGCCGCCAGGAAGCCGAAGCCCAGCGCCAGCGGCTGGCCCCGCGCGTCGAAGCGGCCACGGAACACCTGAAGCGCACCCGCAGCAGCGTGGAGGAACGGGTGAAGCTGGAGCAGGCCCAGGCGCTGGCCAAGGTGGCCGAGCTGGAGCGCATCGAGCGGCAGCGGCAGGACCAGGAGCAGGCCGATCGGGCCAAAGCGCAGGAGCTGGACGAGGTGCTGTCAGCGTTCAAGGGGCACGCCCTCAAGCGCGAAACGAAGTCATTGGGCTATGGCGACACCGGCCAGCAGTGGAACGCCATCCCCGAGCCGCTGCGCAAGGTCATCGAGGATTTCAACCGCCTGCCCCAAGAGGCGCGGCCCGTTGTCCTGGAGCGCATGCGCGAGAACATGCAACGCGATCCGCAGGGCGTCGAAACCTTCCGGCAAGGCCTGCAGTCGGCGCGGGGGAACGACCGGGGAATGAGCCGCTAACTGTCGCGGCAGGCTTACTCGGGGAGCCAGTCTTCTGTCAGGACATGGGCCATGTCCCATGGGCACACTTCTGGAAATGCCCCGATATCCAGCCCGGTTTCCTTTTCCGCGAGTGCCTTGGCATCCACCCAGATTTCGTCTATCCACTCGGGGTCCACGAGCATCGGGCCAAGACTGGGTGTTTTTTGAATCCGGCGAACCAGCAGGCGGCGCTGCTCCTTGATCGTCAGCGTCCAGCTGACAGAGCGTTTTTGCGGCTGAAACTTCCATTTGAGGATATGGGCCAGCAGCACAGCCATGCGGCTGGCGAGTTCACGTTGTTCGCTTTTTCCCACGTCTTCAATTTCCTCTGCGATATGTGCGAGATCGAGCTGATCGAAGCGACCTGCGCGAATCAGCCGAGCCTGTTCACTGGCCCATGCCACCACGTCGGCTTCGTAACTCGTCTTCATGCGACCTCCTCAAGTTTAGGGTTTGCTGGAGCATCCAGCGGCTTGCCCTTGCGATACCAGGTGGCCCGGCTCATGCCCAGAGCTTCCCAAGGTTTTGACCGGTTCACGGTGTGGCTGGCCAGGTACTCTTCACGGGGGAGCGCAATAGCGCGCATCACGGTACGAATCGAGCAGTTGAATCGCTCAGCCATTTTGCGGGCAGTTGTGGCGCGCTTTGCTCGAACAGGTGGACGGCGGGCCATTACAGAGCCTTTCTAATTTGATCTTGCAAGCGGAGGGATGCGAGCATGGGCGTGTTTTGGATTTTGGTTGATGTTACCTAGTTGAGATAGGTATGTCCATACCCTAATCAGGCCACAGCGCCTTTAGCCTCCTCCGAAAGCGGCCCGGAGCCCCTTGGCCAGGGTGTTGGCGAGGTCGAGGAGGGCGATGAGGCGGTCGCGGGTGCTCCAGCTATTTTTACGTGAATTTTTAAGTAATTACTCATTTGAGTTTTTCGAGGTTGGAATTTTTCATCGTGCATTTCATGGCGGAGGCAGTATCAGAAATGTAGGCTTAAGCAAAGTATCTATAGTTTTAAATAAATTTATTAAAAACTATAGAGACTTTGTTATAGTTTGGTTTTTAAAAAATCAAAAAATATTGGAAAAGTATGGAAAAAACTAAAGCAATTTGCGTTTTAACCGCTCAAGGTATAGACAAAATTCTCGCTGTAGGAGGTTCACAAGCTTGGGTTGTTGACCCAAAGCGTGCACGAAAGCATGAGTACGTTGTATGTGTACAAAATCGTGTCTCCGACGATTGGGGGGATGCCTCAGCTCCCCATCACAGGGCGTTTCTTGTTGGGCGCTTGAAAGACGTTGTTCCATCGAAGCACAAAGGGTGCGAAGACCGTTGGCTTTTGGCTTTCAGTGAGTACGCAGAGATTGATGTGCCCGACGCTTGGCCAGGGTTTCGTAATCCGGTTCTCTATACGGATTTAGAGAGCTTTGGTATTGACGTTGAAGCTTTGCAGTTTCATCGGATGCCCGCGCTCGAGCCGGAGTTGGCGCTGGTGGTGCAGCCAGGAGGCGCGTATGGGCCGCTGACGATAGCGGAAGCCAAGAAGGGGTTGGCTCTTGCTTTTGGCGTCGAGCCGACAGACATTGAAATCACTGTGCGCGGCTGACTTTCCTCAACCGCGAAGCGGTAGGTGCGCTAACGCAGCGCCCAGCGTGAGATTGTGCTGATGTGTTGCGGCTCTAACCTCCCCCAAAAGCTGTGAGGAGCAGCTTGGCCAGGGTGTTGGTGAGGTCGAGGAGGGCGATGAGCAGGTCGAGGTGTTTCATGCCTCGATTTTTCTGTCACGACCCGGCTTTGTCGAACCCTAATCAGGGATTGAGGCCGTCAGGTCCCGATAATCTTTTCTTATCGGGGGTGAAATTTACATGTAAATATGTCAGTAAATTACATGGATATTAAAGTAAATTACAGAATTACAATTACAGGCGTAATTACTTTAATTCAAGGCAACCCATGACGACAGACGCACAAGCCGGCCCCATCACCCTTGCCGACGTTCGGGCCGCGCTCGCCGACACCGACCCCAGCCGCACCAATGCCGGCGCACTGCGCAAGGTGCTGGGCCGGGGTAGCTATGCGACGATCCAAAAGCACCTGGATGCGATCCGCGCCGAGCGCGCCCCCGCCCCGCCTGAGGCGCCCGGCGCGGTTCCCGCGCCGCCGGCCGAGGCCCTCCATGCCATCTGGGGCGCGGCCTGGGCGCAAGCGCAGGTGATGACCCTGGCGCGCATGGAGCGCCTCTCAGCCGAGCGCGACACCGCGCTGGCGCTGGCGGCCGCGCAGGCGCAGGACGTGGCCGGCCTGGCCGCTGAGATTGACGCGCAAGCCGCTGCTGCCCAGGATCTGGCCGACAGCCAAGCGCAGGCGCTGGCCGCCGCGCAGGGCGTGGCGCTTGAGGCGACGGCACGGGCCGACCGGCAAGCGCAAGAGCTGGCCGCCGCGCGCGCCGAGATCGAGCGCATCACCGCCGCCGCCGCGCAGGCCGCCGCCCTGGCCGAACGCGAAGCGACCATCGAGCGCCAGACGCTGCAGGCGGCCCTGGAGCGCCAGATCGACAAGTACACCGACCTCAAGGCCGTGGTGGACCACCTCAAGCCGATGGCCGGGTAGTCGCTGCTGGGCAAGACCTATGGAGGGGGAATTTTCAGCCGAACAGATCGCGCTGATCCGGGTCATGGCCGGTGAACTGCTTGAATTGTTCGTCGGTCAATTCCATTCCCACGACTCGCTGAATCCAGCCCTTGAGTGGGGGCCAGTCCAGCCCGAGCGCCTGCAATTGCACCTTGCGCCACAGGCCCGCTGGCGTTCGATATTGCATCAATAGTTCGTGCGTCAGTTTCATGGCTGTATGATGCGTCAACGGTTTCGCTGAGTCCACAAATGCGAAAACCCCAGACCCGGCAAGGTTTGAGGTTTTCTGGGGCAAAGCGATAAAACAACCCCGGAAGGTATCGATTGCCCGTTAGGCGCAATCATACCAATCCGGCAAACCGCTTGCAAATTTCAGCGTCAAACCCTGCCGGGTCTTTCCTTCATGAACTTGGTTTCTACCTGGCAGACGTTTCCCGGCTCGATTCGCAGGCCCGTAGGCGCTAGAGTGGATTCTGACCAAAGCGCTACCCAGAGGCTTATTGCTGCAACGGGGGTCAGGCGGGCGTAAACCCGTGAATGCAGCTTGCAGGACGGTTTAACGGCCGTCCCGCCCAAGTAGGCTCCAGACCTCGGCTCCGTCCGAAAGTGAACCGCTAGGCAAAGCGCCAAACTTGCATCACCGCAAGCAGGGCGAAGCTTTGCCTAGTCCACCACCCTCTCACCATCCGAAAGGCTTTGAAGTCCAAGGGAATAGAAAGCAAGTTCTTGCCTTCATTGACCCCGTATTCAAAGGGATGTTTCATCCGGTTTTCAGACGAAGCTCAGTCCCGTAGGGAAATGACTTCAAGGGCATCAGCATGTTCTACGGCAAGAAACAAAATTTGGCCGATTGGTTTTTTTGAAATTTGGATAGCTTCAGAAAACGGAAAAATCGTACGCGAAGCTGCGTTCTTTCCGTCGATTGCTGCATAGCGGTATACCTGCGGGCTGCTGTCGCCTCACTGTCGTGGTCTATCCTTGGCCAAGCCGAGACACTACATCCATCGACAAATGATGGAGATTTCCCAATGACAACCGCCACCACTGAGCCTCGACAACTGAAGCCCGAGGAGCTTTCCACCCTGGTCAAAGCCTTCCGCGAGGCGCGCCAATGGTCCCAGGAGCAACTTGCTGAAATTGCAGGTTTGAGTACCCGCACGGTTCAAC
>NC_008764.1 GCF_000015505.1 Polaromonas naphthalenivorans CJ2
CTCTTGAAGGCGGGAACGATAAACAGGGGGTTGGGGAACGATAAACAGGGGGTTGGGGAACGATAAACAGGGGTTGGCGGATAAATAATTATCCGATTTCTGGTCGTGTAATCTCGAATTTCCCATTGATATATTCCGTCACTTTCCAGCCCAGAGCCTCCATCTCTTTCAGTGCGCGCCTCACTGCTTGTTTGCGCTTTTTCATGGCTTCTGGGGTGGCTTCATCGAGCCAGATGTACCCGCAAAGCGTCTCAATCGTCGTCTTGCCGGACTTTCCTATGTCGATCCAGCCGCAGAGTCTTTGATGCATCAATCGCGCTGGATCGGTCTTTAAGGCCCTTACCTCGTCCAGGCTGATCCTGCAATGCTGGGCCTCGCCCAAGATCGCCCTGGCCAGCACAGGATTCAGTGCAACATACAACCGGCCGTCCGCGTCGTCGGACGCGTATTCAGAAAGCAAGCGAAACCCCATGTGTTTTCCGCCCTTTCGTGCGATGACAGATACCCCCCAAAGACGTTCGATTGATTCCTGAATGTTTTTGGTGTTTTCAATATCTGCGTAGCCAATGGTCTTGGCCAGCGCCCGGTAAGACCCTTTAACCACCAATGCGTTTGTCTCGATCGCGTCAAATTTGGTTTCCAGTAGCAAACGCAATTGCTGGCCGGATTCGGTTTTCGGCTCTGGCGTCAGCAGTAGGCCATTGGGTCCAGCCATGCCAATCAGTCCTTGCAAAATGCGCAGTTCGGGCACTCCAAGGGGTTCAGCCCCCTTGAACTCAAGCCGCTCACCCTTGCCGAATTCATAGGCAATATCGAGCTTCAACCGTTTGTAATCACCTTTTTTGAGGCTGCGAAACAGTCCAGGCGCCAGTACGTGCCCTGGCTCGTGCCGGATATGGTCAAGATTTTGTTTAGGCTTCATTGCGCCCGCCTTTTTTTGCTGGGGGTTTGGCTTCGAGTTTGCCCTGCACCAGCACCCCGCCCTCCCCCCGGCGAAGCCACCGCTCGCCGTAGGGCGGACCGTAATTCTGCTTGCTCACGCCGTCCCTGACCCAGTAACCCTTCAGCTCTTCATCCACCCCAAATTTTTTGGCCTCGGCGGCGTTCATCCCGGCCAAAAACATCTGCCACCTGATGTTGTCCACGAGTACCGAGCTGCCGCGTGAAGCCTGTTGCTGGTCCCCCTGGCCGTTCATCGCGGCCGCTTTGGATGAGTGGTGCAGAAAAACAATTGCGCAGCCTGTGGCGGCTGTAATCGCCTCCATGCGCCCCAGCACCTCGGCCATCTGCCCCGAGTCGTTTTCTTCTTTCGAGTGAAAGCGCCTAAGCGTGTCGAGAAACATCAGGCGCTTGCCCTCTGCCATGGCCTTGATGTACGCCGCCCACTCAGGGTTTGCAATGTCGGGCTGCTTGCCAAGCAATGGCTCAATGGCCAGCCGCTCGGCCACGTGCATGCGGATGTCTGGATCGGGGATTTGCTTGCCAAGAGCGTACAGGCGCTGCTGTATCGCAACTGCGGGATCCTCCGCAGCGAGAAATGCAACGTCACCACAAGGATATTTTTTCCCGTCAGTAATGCCCGCGATGTCTTGGCCGCAGGTCACCAGAATCGCCAATTCCATCGCAAGCATGGACTTGCCCGCTCCACCAGGCGAAACCAGCGAACCCACGGTACCGGCCAGCAGGCCGGGAAGGACAAAATCCAGCGGTGGTGGCTGATGTTCGAATGCGTGCAGAATATCAATCGTCATGACTCGCTCTCTCTCTTTACAGTTGAAATTTGGTTGAGTTATGGCAGTCCCGCGGCTCGCCACAAGCCGCGGGACACCCCTATTCTTTGTCGTTGCAGCGATCGATGGCCGCTTGCAGTCTTCCCGCTGTAACCCGTCCAGCGCGTTCCATCACCTGATCCTGTTGTTCAGCGCTCAGGTCTTTCCACCACTCGGGCATGGGGGTCAAAAGCGTTGACTCTTCTCCAGCGAATGCCTCGACAAATTCAAGAATTTGAGCATCAGTAATCATCGGTTCCTCCTTATGGTTTGGGCATTGCCCGTTGTTTGGCTTGTAGCGCTTCGTTCCAGTCTTTGGCACCCTCAGGGACCTCCCTGAGGGTTTGAACGCTCTCAGGGGCCATTGCAGCGATTTCTCGGGCCATCTTTTCGCCGGCCTCATCCTTGTCCATTGCCAGCACAACAGGGACAGCGTACTTGCCCATGATCTGCGCGATCTGCTCGCGCTGCGCCTGGCTCAGCTGCGTCCCACCTGTGCTCATGTACGCCGTGCCTGGCTCGTGCCTGAGCTGCGCGAAGCTCATGGCATCGATCGCCGCTTCGGTCAACACCAGCCTGGTGATTGGCCCATCGTTCAGCCTGGTAAAGCTCACATTGCGCGTGCCGCCCGCTGCAAAGCCCGTGAAGCCTTTATTTTTGGATTCCCAGCCCAGCACCCCACTTGCATCGCGATGAGCAATGCAGGCGTTCCCATGGCTGTCCTGGCGAACGCCGAACGCCTCAATGATTTGCGGATCGAGGCGGCGCTCGTCCGTCAGATAGGACGCGCTGTAAGGCTTCATCGTGGCCCACTGGCGCAGTACCTCAGTCCGATCCTTTGAAGTCGCCACAGCCCTCTCTGGCGGCCTCTGGGGCCGCTTGACTGAAGGCTTCTTGGAGCTAGGCAGCCACTGCCTCAATTCCTTCCGCACCTCGCCTAAGTTGACCCTTTTG
This sequence comes from Polaromonas naphthalenivorans CJ2, assembly GCF_000015505.1. Taxonomy (GTDB): domain Bacteria; phylum Pseudomonadota; class Gammaproteobacteria; order Burkholderiales; family Burkholderiaceae_C; genus Polaromonas; species Polaromonas naphthalenivorans. The sequence continues at coordinate 2,724 of NC_008764.1, forward strand.
CGGTTTTGCAAAAAGTCCACGATCGAGCCGCAGTCGCTGGCGTCGCCAGTGCTGAAATACACATCGTGGCCATCCTTTTGGCGCGTAACAATAATTTTGTCGCCGCCCACCTTCAGCACCTTGGAGCTGGCGCTGCTCTCTTTTTTCACCAGCTCATAACCGAACTCGGCTTGCGCGTAGTCGGATAAAGAAATATCCGATTTAAAGCGGTCTAGTTCTGCGTCCATGTTGGCCTTTATGACTGGAGCAGCTGCGTCAGCTTTTCTACACGCTCTGCCAATTGCGTCAATTGCTCGGCCTGCTGCGTCTGCACACCGGCCAAGCGCTCCAGCTGTTGCGCGTGCTGCTCGCTTAGCCTGGTCAATTGCTTCGTCAGCAATCTTTCTAGCTCTGTCATTTATCGTTCCTCCTTCGCCTTCAGTTGGGCGATCGCTTCCTCTCTCCCATCGCACTGATCCGGCGCCAGGTCCTCCGTGTCTGACCAAGTTATGACGTGCAGCACCCGACAAAAATTTCGAAGCTCCAGGCCATTGCGTAGCCACAAGGAGGCTGGACACGTCCGGCAAGCCGCCGATTCCGGCGGCGGGTTCGACACTTGGCCGCTCTGCAAACTGCTTAAAACCGGGCTCAAAAACTGTTCCATACGCTGCCTTTTTTATCTTGACTTGTTCACTCACTGGCTCGCTTATTTGCACTGCCTCTGCCCTGCTGGACTCTTGCAAAACTGATCCGTCAGCCGTTGCAGGGTCAGCTCGTAACTCATCACTTTCTGTTGTGCCTGGCTGACCGTCCACCAGCTCCACAGGCTGGCGCTGGCCATCATCAACAACGCCAGGCAGGCGCTGGCCAGGATCGGCCAAAGCAGCATCCAGCGGAGCCGCTGCAGCGTCGCTTGGTGCAGAGAGGTCAGTTCTTGGCCGTGGTGCTGGATAGCGCTCGCGGTTGTAGCCAGCGCGTCGCTGGACAGCGTTTTCAAGCTCTTGGCGTGCTGCTCTAGCTGCTGCTTCGTCAGGTCGTCCACGGCCTGCTGGTCTGCTTGCAGCTTCTTCTGCAACTTTTCTGATAGTTCTTGGGCTGAAATCACTGGCATACAAAAGTCCTTGTAGTTTTATCGCCTTATTGGTTCCTTCGAGCTTTATTGATACGGACTTGTCAGTGGTGCGTGTAATTTCACCAAGTTCACCTAATGCTTTAAGCACACCCTGACGGTCGGTGACAACGTTATTGGCGACAAGTTTTGTCAAATAGTCCGTCACAACTATTTTTTTATCCGCTCCAGACTTCCATTCGGGCTTGGCTTTTCCCTGCTGAACAAGCCTCGCACGGCTCGGATCGTCAGGCCGCGCCCACCCTTTTTCATGATTGAAAGCGTCCCGCAGCGGGTCAAAGGTGTACTCCCAACCTGGCGGCGCGATGTTCATGGCTTTGCCGGTGGTGAGTTCGACTCTAGGAATAATCGTATGGATGTGAATCCCGCCATTGCTTTCGCGGTGCACAACGGCGCAAAAATCGTATTGATCTCTTTCAAGTCCGGAGAATGCAGTGCGTTCAAATTCATCCAGCACAATGCCAATTTCTTCATCCGTTGGCGCATCTTCAGGAGAAAAATTAATTACCCCAGACGTGTAGCGGTGAACAGTTTTAAGGCTGTCGATCAATTTTCCAGTCAGTTGCGGATTGCCGCGCCAGACTTCCACGCTGGCGCGAATCTCGCCCTTGTGATCTTCTTCACCGAGCAAATAATCAATGGCATCTTGTCCAACGCCTGTGCCATGGGGCAAAAATTTGATGTGCATGGTCAGCTTTCACTAAGCTTTTCTAAGCTTTTCTCAATGCCTTTGAGCGTGATCAAAAGCTCAACCATGGCCATCGGTTGCGCCGTTTTGCTGGCAATATTGGCCAATTTTGCGATTTGATTTAGGTTGTTTCCCATCCCGACAAGCTGCCGCAGCAGCTTGGGATCTGCTCCTGAAACCTTCGCCAAGCCCGCCCTTTTTCTTGGTACTGCCTTGCCCAAAGGCTTGGCCTCGTCCACTGTCAGATGTGCGCGGAGCACATCCGACAGGGTGACGCCCTGCTCTCTCGCACGCTCAGCGAAGCGCGCTACCAGACTTGCGGGCAACCGGCAAGGCAGTAGTACGAGCGGTTCTCTGGCTGGGTATTTTGGCATTTTGTATTGTATTGGCTGTTAATTTTTCATCCGCTTAGCGGATGAGGACTTAGCAGGGTCTGGGGTGCAACCCCAGCAAGCCCCGTATACAAAAACCGCTTGGCGGTTTTGTATACGGGTAGGCTTGCTAAAGGTATCAAATTTTGGCGATATTGTTGAGTTGAAAAACATGGTAACAGGTATTTCCATCCGGTGCCAGAATTCGGGCTCCAGGCTTCGCCTCTCTCCCTACGGTCGATTCACCGGGCGGTAGGGAGGAGGAGGTTTTCGGGGATCCTTCAAAGGGTCAAGGATGGCTGATCTGCGCTCCCGGCCTGGGCTCCTGGTGCCGCTTTGACTGCTGGCTTTTTGTAGCCTGCTTTGCGCATCGCCTTGGCCAGCTTGTCCATAGCATCCCAGATTTTGTCGGCTTGTTTTTCTGACAAGTCCACGACATCGGATGAAATATTATCCGCCAACTGGTCTGCATAGTAGGGCGTCATGGTAATGCTGCTCTTGCGCGACTCTGCTAGATTTTTATCCGACCTTACGGTTAGCCACTCAGTCAGCTCCTTTTTCTCATCATCGGATAGGTCTGCTATCTGCTCAGCGGATAAATATGTATCCAATTCGGTAGAGCTATAGGAATACGATCTTGGAAATGAATGAGCCAGCTTCTGGACGCAGCGTTTCTTTTCCGGGTCATACGGTGATCGGAGAAGCTGGACTTTTTTGCCTTGTTCGCGGATATACATTGGATACTCCTAAAATTGTTGATATGCCTATATTCTATCATGTAGTTGGATAAAATAGTTAATGTTGTCATTGTATTTTTCTATCCAATAATTGGATGTTATAGTATCCAACTATTGGATTATGCTTTATCCGACTATTGGATAAAATTGTTTCACGTGAAACAATAGGAAATTATCCGACTATAACCGCTAGAATTTTATCCAACTATCGGATAGATTTGCATCCAAATGTAAATGATGATATTTTATCCGACGTCTGATAAAATTTATCCAATAGTTGGATAAATTTTTATCCTATATAGTGCGTTGTTTTTCTATCCTATAGTCGGATATATTTTTATCTATAGTCGGATAGTTTTGTTTCACGTGAAACAATAGAAAACTATCCAATAGTTGGATAAAAATCTATTTGTCTATAAATGACAAATGTTACAATTTTGGATTGATTTTTATCCAATAATCGGATAGTATTTTATCCAAAAATAGCTGGATAATTAAACACCATTTAATATGATGTAAAATCATCCAATAATTGGATAGAATTTTATCTGTTGTTTTTTAGATAATATTTCATCCGCTAGTTGGATAGAATTCTTTCAGACTAGGTGATTTTCGTTAATTTGCTTAAAAAATAGGCAACAACCGGCCTATGCAATGCACCCGCCCGCCACCTCTTCCTCCCTACCGCCCGGTGAATGACGCGAAGCGGCAGAGGCGAAGCCTGGAGCCCGAATTTTGGTGTTTGGCAAGGCCAGTCGAGCGCTAAAAGCGCGCTGGCTGTGCTGCGCATGTGGATGATCTTGGATAGATCATGGATGAACCCCGTTTTTCG
>NC_008781.1:300000-425000 GCF_000015505.1 Polaromonas naphthalenivorans CJ2
CACGAGCCATCGAGATACACCTCCTTGCCCGAGCGCTTGTCCACGATTTCAAAACCGTGGCGGGCCAGCTGGGGAACGGCCGGCTGGGGCGCACAGGCTTCAGGCGCGTTGGCGTGGATCTGTACCACCACGAAAGAGTCGGAGTCGTAAAGCAATTGCATGGATGTGTCCTTGAGTCCTGGTGTCGTTCCCCCGCAGATGGCCACGATGGGCGCAACTTCAAGGGGCCATGCGTTCTCAGGGATGGCTCAGGTCGCTCAGTTGCTGGTCCACGAAATCGCCGTTGGCCTGGGTGATCTGGTTGCGCACCGGCAGGTAGCCCAGCGCCGGGGCATACCAGACTTCAACCTTCTGGTCGTACTCGCGCCTGGGCTGGCGCGACAGCTTGAGCGTTGCCAGGTCGCCGAAGGGCAGGCTGAGCAGCTCCTCTTTCTCGACCAGGAAGGTCCAGTGGTCGGCATCGCGCGGCCCGACCGTGAGCGTTGAAAGGGTAGCGCCCACCGGAAAACCGGCCGGGTTGCCCGCCAGCATGCCGCCCAGTTGCAGGAACACGCTCACCCGGTCTTGCGCGCCCTGCGTCCACGGCACGGAGGGCGTGTTGGCGCTGAAGCTGATCTGGCCCTTGTCGGGCTCGAAATGGGCCGCCACCTCGCTGCGCGACTTGTCGGAAAAGCGGCTGGGCGCCAGGCCCTGGGCGCTGATCTGGCCGGTGCTGCTCAAGGTGCGCGAGCCGAGAAACAGCGCTTTGGCGGTCATGCTGGCATGGTAGCTGCCGCCGCTGTTTTGCCAGGAAAGTTCGCCCCGGGCGTGGTAGGTCAGGCCCTTGGCGCTGCCGGTCATCTTGTATTCAAGCTGGGCGCTGGCGGGAAGCGCCATGGCGGTGACCGGCGTCTGCTTCGGCTGCGGTGGCGAAGGCGCTGCCGCAGCGCTGGCGGGCGGCGTGGCGGCGGTCGCGGTGTCGCTGTCGGCGGGAGGTTCTGGTGCGGTTTCAGTCGCTGGCGCCGAAGGCAAGGGCGCCAGGCTGTCTGGCGCTTGTGGGGCAGGCGGCGCCTCGGCGCTGCCGGGTTCCTGGACTGGTTCTGCTATTGAATTTGTAGCTGATTGCGCAGGCTGGTCGTGCGCAAAAGGCCTATTTTGCTTGAAAACAGGCTTCTTGACAGGCTTGGCGGCCGGTTTGGGCGGGGGTTGAACGGCTGGCTTTGCCACAGCCGGCAGCGGGCTGGCGGCAGGCGCGGGGGGAATGCTTCGGGTGATCAATGCCGGGACGCGCTTCTGAACGGGCTCCGGCGCCGGGCCAAGGCGCGCCGGCCGGGTTTGCAGCAGCAGCGCATGCGCCAGCAGCACCAGCACCGCCAGCAGGCCCAGGGTGCGCCACGGCACAATCTGGCCTGTCATCGGGGGGCTGAAACTCAGCATGTCAGAACGCATCGCCCGGCCATTTTTACTTCAGGAATTTCATGAAACTTGCCACTTACAAGGACGCCTCGCGTGACGGCCAGCTGGTCGTGGTGTCGCGCGATCTTTCCAGCGCCCATTATGCGACCGGCATCGCCAACACCCTGCGCCAGGTGCTGGACGACTGGCGCTTCATGGCGCCGCAGCTGCGCGACCTGTCCGACCTGCTCAACAGTGGAAAAGCGCGCCATGCCTTTCCGTTTGAGCCTGGGCGCTGCATGGCGCCGCTGCCGCGCGCCTGCCAGTGGGTCGCGGGCCAGTCCTTCATCAGCCATGTGGAGCGCCTGCACAAGGCGACGGATGCGAAGCTGCCCAAAAGCCGCTACACCGAGCCGCTGATGCGCCAGGGCGGCGGCGACGGTTTCATCGGTCCGTGCGACAACATCGTCATCGCCAGCGACGCATCGGGCATCGACTTCGAGGCGCAGGTGGCCGTCATCACTGGCGACGTGGCCATGGGCGCGAGCCCCGAGGAAGCGCTGGACGGCATCCGCCTGCTGATGCTGGCCAACGACGTGTCCCTGCGCAAGCTGATGGCCGATGAGCAGGCCAACGGTCTGGGTTATTTGCAGGGCAAGCCGATGACCGCCTTCAGCCCGGTGGCCGTCACGCCCGACGAGGTCGGCGACGCCTGGCGCCAGGGCCGGCTGAACCTGACGCTGCAAACCACCTGGAACGGCCGCAAGGTCGGCCTGTGCGATGCCGGCGCCGGCATGACGTTTCACTTCGGCCAGCTGGTCTCGCATATGTGCAAGACCCGCCCGGCGAGCGCCGGCAGCATCGTCGGCTCCGGCCCGGTCAGCAGCACCGACTGGAGCCAGGGCTACGCTTGCATCGCTGAAAAGCGCGCGGTTGAAAGCGTTGACAACGGCAGGGCCTCGACCCGCTTCATGAAGTTCGGCGACACCCTGCGCATCGAGGCGAAGGGCAAGAACGGGCAGTCGGTGTTCGGGGCGATTGAGCAGGAAATTACGCCGGCGGGATGAAAAAACACGCCGGGCGCCCTGCGGGGCGGCCGGCGTGCCGGGTGGTGCGCAGCGACTGGCAGGCCAGACGCTTCACGCCATCGGGTGGTTACAAAGGCGCCGCATCGAAGGTGGCGTTCTTGCCTGCGGTGATGCGCACCAGCCAGTCGGTGCCCTGGTCAACGATGCTCATGGTTCCCGACACGGCAACCGGCTTCGCGTACTTGGTTTTTGGATAAGCCCAAGTCAGGTTGACCAGGTTGGTGGTGGTGTTGCTGGCCGTCACGCGCATCTTGCCGTTGGCGGCGATGGCGCTTTGCCATGTGGTGTTGGAACGCTGGACCATGAAGTTGCGCAGCCGGGTCATGGTGTACCAGCGGAACTTGCCGGCCGTCTGCTGCGTGTTGGCGTACTGCAGCAGGGTGGTCATCACGTTGGGGAACTCGACGGCACCGGGCGGGTGGGCATAAATCATGCGGTTGGTTTCATTGGCGTATGAAAAGTCGATCAGGTCCTTGTACCACTTGTTGATATCGGCCTCCGTGAACAGCAGTTCCTCGAACTCCTCGAAGGTCGCCGCCACTCCGAACGGCGTCACCGGCACGGCCCACATCGTCGGGTTGGGCAGGCCGCCGCCGCGATAGCTGCGGGTGACCGCTGATCCGGTATGGCTGAGCGAGTAGAAGGAATTGACGCCGTTCTGCTGAAGCCAGGTCACCGCCCACAGCGGGTTGTTGCCTTGCGGGGCGGAGTATTCCGTCGAGGGTTTGCCAATGGCGGCTTGAACGGCGTCGCGGTTGAGCACCAGGTAGGGCTGGAACTGGGCCTGGTTGGTTTCATTGGCGTTGTCGCCGTAGTAGTCGTGAATCCAGCCGCCGTGGCTTCCCACCTCATGACCCGTCGCGACGAAGTTCTTCAAATGCTGCTTCATCGTGGGGTTGTTGGGCAAATCGAAGCCCAGCTTGTCGCCGGGAACAATGGTGTCGGGGCCCGCCGTGATGTGGATGGAAAACGGCTTGTAGTTCCACACCCCCATGTTCTTGAGGGTCTGTATCGGCGCCTGGGCTTCCTTGGAGTCCAGGTGCCAGTTGAACACCAGTCCGCCAATGCCGTCAGGCACGTTGGTCAGGCGCGGCTGCTTGGCCGGTCCGCGTGCGAACAGGTGCAGGAAGCCGTGCATGGGCATGGAGTCCTCGTACAGCTTGAGATAGGTCAGCGGCAGATTCACGAACAGCACGCTGCCGGTGCCCACGGTGCGGCTGCTGGCGACCAGGCCGTGATCGGGCGAGGACATCAGCGTGGCACCCAGCGCCGTTCCCTGCGTCACGAAGCTGGGATAGGTCAAGGCGCCATAGACATAGCCGGAAATGGCGTGGACCGGATCGGTCGCCGGGGGGCTCGCCTGCGTTAAATAGCGTTTGGCGCCCAGGGACGGGTTGCCGATCCGACTGCTGGTGCTGAGGTTTCTCAGCGCGTCCTTGCTGAGCTTGTTGGGCGTCACACCTGGCACAGCTTCGCGCTGGATGGCTTTTTCGTTCTTTTTACCTTTGTTATCAATGATTTTTTGCTTCAGTTTCTTGGCTCTTTCCTTGGAGCCCTCGGTGACGCCGGGCTCTGACTTGAAGTACTGCGCATGGTCATAGCCCTTCAGGCCGCCAGGGTTGGCGGGGCTGGCGGGCAGAAAGTCCGCGGTGGCCTTGCCAGCAGGGGCCTTTTTGCCGTTGTCGGCCACCTGTATGGCGCGTGGCGTGTCTGCAAGCGCCGTCACCGTGGTTGCCGTCTGGGTATAGGGAATCGATTTTCCCGGAGGGATGTGCAGCGCGCGCAGGGTGGACTCCAGGCCAATGACCGGACCCAGGCCCACGGTGCGGTCGAGCAGCGAGTCATACAGCACATAGTCCACGCCCACCAGGTCGCTGAAGCGCGACTTCGGGATGGCGTAAAAGCCGTTGGCCGTGAGCGCGCCGGCGTCATACACCAGCATGATGTTGCCGCCCTGCGTGACATAGCTCTGGATGGTGGCGACCAGCGCATCGCTCATCGACACCTGGATCTGGTCGGGAACGATGATGCCGCTGTATTGCGTCCGGGCGCCGGCCCCGAGCAGCAGGAAGTCGGCATTGCGAAGAATCGACATCTGGTAGCCCTGCTCCTGCGCCGCATCGGTCCAGGCGGTGACCTGCACGTCATTGACGGCCAGCCCGTCGGGCAGCAGCAGCGCCATTTTCGACAAGTTCTGCGCCTGGGCCGCGCCCATGGCAAAGATCAGTATGGCGCCGTACAGCCAGCGAAAAATACCCGAACCGGATCTCCTGATGGTGGCAAACATGGTGGCTCCCCTTCCGCGATTGAAATCTGCACTTGAAAATCAAGGAAAACATGCCTGTGGTTGTTCTGGCATGTTTTCCCCACACGAAGTGGACGCTTACCGGAATTCAGCCTGACCGCCCCTGCAGCCTGTCCATGACCAAAAATGCCGGACCATGGGCGTTCTCCCCGAAGCGCATCCATTGGGCCATCCAGTCAAGTCCCGAGCGCTGTCGCACTTGTGAACTTCTGAATAACTTCGTGTCAGTCTAGATTTCGCATAGCCTGTACGCTTGATTTATATCAACGCGACCCATGCCGCAAAATCACTTCAAATAGGCAAGCCAGCCTGGGGAAAAAGAGCCGGTTTTGGGAGACCAGGCCCTAGGGACGGGCCAATTGAAGCAAAAGTCGTCAAGGCGAGACAAAAGGAAAATTCTGTATCAAGCGCTGTCGCCGGCTGGTCACGACGCACGGGCATCCAGGATTTGGCACTAAACAACTTCCCGTCCGTCATTCCCGCGAAGGGACGTTATTGCTGACAGCATCCCCAGGCGAAATCACCCCTGAAAAATCGGTTGACGCGATGCCCTGACGCTGCACAATCAGGCGTGTGCCGGGGGTTTTTCATGCCCCTTGCGCCCACGGGGCCATCCGGCGCCCATTCCACCAGACGCCATCGTGCAAAAAACCGCCAGGAGACACTCTCAATGAGCCATGCAACTACCCCGTCCTTTCCCGATTTCGGCAAATTGGTGCCCGGTTTTGATTTTCTGCAAAACCTGACCAAACAGGCTGCCGGCAGTGCCACGCAAGTCCTGCCGCAACTGCCCAACCTCGGCAACTGGATTGCGCCCACGATCAATCTGGAGGAGCTGGACAAGCGGGTGCAGGAACTCAAGGCGGTGCAGTTCTGGCTCGACCAGAATGCGGCAGCGCTCAAGGCCACCATCCAGGCGCTGGAGGTGCAGAGAATGACGCTGGCCACCCTCAAGGGCATGAATTTCAACATGGGCGAAGTCGCCAACGCCTTCAAGCTCAAGGTCACCGAAAGCATGATGGGCGGCGCCCCGAAAGCGCCCGAGAAGGCCAAGGGCTTTGCCGGACTTGAAATTCCTCCATCGGCTTTCCAGACCAGCAGGGCGCAAGCCGAGGCCCAGCCCGAACCCGCTGCAAAACCCGCAGCACCCAGGGCTGAATCCGGTGAGGCGCCAGCCGCTGCCGGCGTGGCGGACCCGATGCAGTGGTGGGGCGCGCTGACCCAGCAGTTCCAGACCATTGCCGCCGAGGCGCTGAAGGAAGTCGCCAAGACAACCCATCTGGATGCAAGCAAGAACATCGCCACCGGAATGGCCAAGGACGCGGTCAAGACCGCCACCGACATGGCCACCGGGCTGGCCAAGGGCATGGCGCAAACCGCCAGCAAAACCATGACCAGCAGCTGGCCCAAGCCCGCAGCCGCGAAAGACGCAGCGCCGGTGCCCAAAAAAGCCGCAGCCAAGACTGGTGCCGCCAAAACGGCAGCCGCCAAGCCGGCGGCCAAGGCTGCGGTCAAGGCCAAACCCCAGGCCCCGGCACGCAAGGCGGCAGGCACCGCCGCGCGCAAGACGACGCGCTGAAGCGGCCCGCAATTCGGCCCTGATTTCGTCAGGGTAGTGGTTGATGTGCCATATTGAAGCCTTGGATCATCCCCTCAATTGTCCTTCGCACCTTATGAAACTCTTCCCCTACGGCCACGCCACCCATCCGCAATGGCAGATGGCCGCCGGCCTGGTGCTGGCGCAACTGCGTGGCTACCTGGCCCTGCCAGAATACGCCAGCGCACCGACGCTGGCGCTGCTCTACATCACCGACCACTATGTGCCCCAGGCGCAGGAAATCCTGGACCACCTGAGCGCCGAGCTGCCCTTCATCACCGACTGGAGCGGCGCGGTGGGCGTCGGCATTGCCTCGAACAACGTCGAATATTTTGATGAACCGGCGCTGGCCGTGATGCTGTGCGAACTGCCGCATGACCATTACCGCGTGTTTTCCGGCGTGTCGCCGCTGCCGCCGGCCCGCAGCGGCCTGTTCACCGCGCACACCGCGCTGGTGCATGCCGACGCGGCCACGCCCGATGTGGCCGAGTTGATTGCCGAGATGGCCGCGCGCACCGAAAGCGGCTATGTCTTTGGCGGCCTGGCGTCCAGTCGCAGCGCGGTGGTGCAGTTCGCGCTCAGCGGCCACGGCAACCTGAAGGGGCAGGGCGCGGCCTGCGGGGTGTTCAGCGGCGGCCTGAGCGGCGTGGCGTTTGCGCGCGATGCCTCGGGCGGCATGGGCCTGATGTCGCGTGTCACGCAAGGCTGCAAGCCGGTGTCAAGCACCTACACCATCACCGCCTGCGACGCCAACGTGGTCATCGAACTCGACGGCCAGCCGGCGCTGGAGGTGATGCTGGCCGACCTGGGCGTGTCGCTTGAGCAGCCGCGCGAGGCGCTGGCCAGGGTGCGCAACACGCTGGTCGGCCTGAGCCGCGATGCGGATTTTCCCAACGATGCGGTCCGCCAGCGCTCGGGCCAGTTTGGCGCCGACGTGCTGGTGCGCCACCTGATCGGGCTGGACCCGGCGCGACAGGGCATTGCCATTGCCGACACGGTCAGCGTCGGCATGAAGCTGGCTTTTTGCGAACGCAATGCCCAGGCCGCGCGCGCTGATCTGGTGCGCATCTGCGCCGAAATCCGCGAAGAGCTGGAGCCCGAGGAGCAGACGCTGGAAGTGGCCAGCGCCCTGAACCTGCCCGAGGCGCAATCCGCGCCGCACCCCGCCCGGCGCATTGCCGGCGCCGTTTACGTCAGCTGCGCGGGACGCGGCGGACCGCATTTCGGCGCGCCCAGCGCCGAGCTGCAAATCGTGCGGCACGCCTTGGGCGATGTGCCGCTGGTCGGGTTTTTTGCCGGCGGCGAGATCGCCCGCAACCACCTGTATGGCTACACCGGCGTGCTGACTGTGTTCACCTCGGCCGATTGAGCCTTCAGCGCCGCAGCGCCACGAAGGCCCCGAATTCCCAGCTGCGCATGGCCAGCAGCAGGGTGTAGCCTTCGCGGTCCTTGTCGGCCAGCTTCTGGTCGGCCTGGTGCTGCTGGGCAAAGTCCTGCGCCACGCGCTGCATGCGCTCCATGAAGGACGGCGCCAGGCCCCGGCTGATCGAGCCGTGCACCAGCAGCAGGCCTTCGCCGCTGCCGTCGAACCCGCCGGAAAAATAGTCCAGCAGCGCGTTGTCCCGAAAGTAGTCCATCACCGGCCCGTGCGGCCGCCAGCGGAAGGTCTTGGCCAGCTTGAGCCGGTAGCGGTTCAGCGGTTTCAGCTCGATGATGCCGATGCGGTCGAGCTGCGCCAGGTAGCCTATGCATTCGGCCTGCGACAGCCGGTAGCTGCCGGTGACCTGCTCCAGCGTCCACTGCGACAGCACGCAGATGGCGACCAGCAGCAGTTTCTTGTCCGCCACCACGGCTTTTTCCTGCGCCTCGCTCAGTTGGGCCAGCAGCGGCTGCGCATCGGCCACCTTGCGCGCCAGTTCGGCAAAGTCCAGCTTGAGCGCCCGGCAGATCGCATCGATGCGCGACAGCGGCATGTCGCCTTTTGCCAGCATGCGCTTGACGCTCGACTCGGCCATGCCCAGGGCCAGCGCCAGATCGGCATAGGTCATGCGGGCGGTCTTGAGTTCTTTTTTCAGGAGGGCGACAAGGTCGGCGGTGGTGCTCATAAGTATCGATTATCAATACCAAGGGCCTGAATTCAGGCGACCGTATGAAAATCAGGGGCTTCATGGCGCGGCTTGCCGGCACAGTCCGTGCTTCCTTTCACGCTTCAATGAGAGTTGCATCCCATGACCCATTCCCGACACGAACTTTTGCCGCCACCGCTCGTCCGCCCCCGCGAACGCAAGCTGCTGGGGGTCGCCCTGCTGATGGTTTTGTTCGCCGTGGCAGGCCCTTTCCTGCCACAGCCCGCCAGCTTCCATGACTTTGCCGACCAGCGGGCCTGGGGTGCCATCCCGCATGCGATGGATGTGCTGAGCAACCTGCCTTTTGCCGCCTGGGGCGTAGCCGGCTTGTGGGCGCTGGCGCGGGCGGTGCGGTTGCGCGCCGTCGATGGCGCATCGGCTGGGCTGGCCGGTTTGTTCCTTGCCGGGCTGCTGGTCACGGCCGGGGTTTCAGCTTTTTATCACTGGCAGCCTGACGACGGCGGACTGGTCTGGGACCGCATGGGCATGGTGCTGGCCTTTGCCGGCTTGCTCGGGCTGGCGGCCGTGCAGGGCGTGAGCCGGCGGGCCGGCATCGCGCTGGCAGCGGCGGTGATGCTGCTGGGGCCGGTGACGGTTCAGGTCTGGGCCGCCTCGGGCAACCTGCTGCCATGGGGCGTGCTGCAAATCGGCGGCATGGCGCTGATTTTGGGGCTGGCAGCGTTGCCGCCGGCGTGGCCCGCGCCCGGCCTGCGCATTCGCTGGGCGCTGGTGATCGCGCTGTACGCGCTGGCCAAGCTGCTGGAGCTGGCCGATCACGCGGTGTTTGACTTGACCGGCCAGCTCGTTTCCGGCCACAGCCTCAAGCATGTGGCGGCCAGCTTCGCGGCCTGGCCGGTCGTGCTGGCCGTCCTGGAGGCGGTCCGGATGTCACGGGAGCGCGGCAAAATCAGGGCAGAATCTGCAGCACCCTTCAAAGCCCGCGCAAGCTGCCCGGCGCCATCGCGCAGCAATCAAGCAACCAAACCCAGGAGTCAGGCATGAGTGTTGAACTGTCCACGCCGGCAAGCGCCGCCGCGATGCCCCCGCCGCCAGCCGATGCCCATCCCAACCAGTTCGCCCTGCTGCGCCAGCGCCGCTTCGCGCCGTTTTTCTGGACGCAGTTCTCGGGCGCGGCCAACGACAACCTGTTCAAGTTCGCCTTCACCGTGATGGTGACCTACCAGCTCAGCGTCGGCTGGCTGCCGCCGGCGCTGGCCGGGCTGACGATTGGCGCGTTGTTCATCCTGCCGTTCTTGCTGTTTTCGGCCACCAGCGGCCAACTGACCGACAAGTTCGAGAAAACCCGCATCATCCGCTTCGTCAAGAACCTCGAAGTGGTCATCATGCTGATTGCCGCCGTGGGCTTTGTCAGCGGCAACATCAATGTCCAGGTGCCGGTGCTGCTCGGCTGCACCTTTTTGATGGGCCTGCATTCGACGCTGTTCGGCCCGGTCAAGTTCGCCTACCTGCCGCAGGCGCTCAGCGAGCGCGAGCTGACCGGCGGCAACGGCATGGTCGAGATGGGAACCTTTGTCGCGATTTTGCTCGGCAACATCGTCGGCGGGCTGCTGGTGGCGATTCCTGGCGTCGGGCCGCAGTATGTGGCGGTGGCCTGCGTGGGGCTGGCGCTGGCCGGCCGGGCGGTGGCGCAGTTCATTCCCAGGGCGCCGGCCACCGATCCGGGCTTGCGGATCAACTGGAACCCGGTCACCGAGACCTGGCGCAACCTCAAGCTGGCCAAGACGAATCTGGTCGTGTTCCGCTCGATGCTGGGCATCAGCTGGATGTGGTTTTTCGGTGCGGTGTTCTTGAGCCAGTTTCCGAGCTTTGCCAAGGAAGTGATGCACGGCGACGAGCATGTCGCGTCCTTGCTGCTGGTGGTGTTTTCCATCGGCATCGCCACCGGCTCGCTGCTGTGCGAGGTGCTGAGCCGCCGCCATGTCGAGATCGGCCTGGTGCCGCTGGGCGCGATTGGCATGAGTGTGTTTGCCATCGACCTGTACTTTGCCTCGCGCGGCCTGCCGCCTTCAGCCCTCATGGGCGTGGGCAGCTTCATGGGCCAGCCGGCGCACTGGCGCGTGATCGCCGACCTGGCGCTGCTGAGCCTGTTTGCCGGCCTGTACAGCGTGCCGATGTACGCGCTGATCCAGCTGCGCAGCCAGCCCACGCACCGGGCGCGCATCATCGCCGCCAACAACATCCTCAATGCGCTGTTCATGATCGTCAGCGCCATCCTGGCCGGCGCGCTGCTCAAGGCGAATTTCAGCATTCCGCAGATTTTCCTGTTCACCGGGCTGGCCAATGCGGTGGTGGCGTTCTACATCTTCATGCTGGTGCCCGAGTATTTGTTGCGCTTCGTGGCGCTGATGTTGTCGCGCTGCATTTACCGCTTCAAGGTGCAGGGCGACGACCACATTCCGGCGCAGGGCGCGGCCGTGCTGACCTGCAACCATGTCAGCTTCATCGACCCGGTGCTGCTGATGGCGGCCAGTTCGCGGCCGATCTACTTTTTGATGGACCACCGGATTTTCAAAATGCCGGTGCTCGGCTGGCTGTTCCGGCTGGCCAAGGCGATTCCGGTGGCGCCGCGCGCCGAAGACCCGGCGGCCTACGAAGCGGCCTTTGAAGCCGCAGCGAAAGTGCTGCGCGAAGGCGACCTGCTGGCGATCTTTCCCGAAGGCGGCATCACCCAGGACGGCGAACTCCAGCCCTTCAAGGGCGGCGTCATGAAGATCCTCGACAACGCCAGTCGCGACGGCTTGAACGTGCCGGTGATTCCGATGGCGCTGACGAATCTGTGGGGTTCCTTCTTCAGCCGGGCCGAACTGGTGAACGGCCAGCGCGTGGCGATGGTGCGGCCTTTCCGGCGCGGCGTGTTCAGCCGGGTCGGGCTGAACGTGGGCAAGGCCATGGTGCCGGCCGAGGTGCAGCCCGAGGTATTGCAGGCGCGGGTGGCGGCGTTGATCAAGGCCTGAAAGTATCATAAAAAGATACCTTCTGGTGCGTTTTCGGCGACTGCGTCTTTATCCTGCGGATTGGAGGCGGCTGGGGTTCACATTAACGACAGCTTCACCCCGGCCGGTGCCGTATAGGAAGCCGATAACCCTCCCGGAAATACCTCATGAAAATTCAATTTGCTCCTTATTTAATAGCTGCTTGCGCTTTGCTGGCATGCGCCAGTGCCTCATTTGATGCAAAAGCGCAGTCCGAGGCCTCGGCCCTGAGCACGCTGTCGGCGCTGCCGGTGGCTTCGGTCGTGGCGGGCGCCAGCACGGCGGCTGGCAGCGTGCTTGCCGTGCCGCTGGCGCTGTCCACGGCGGGCGCGGTGCTGATCGTCCGGGCGGTGGAAAGCACGGCGCGCGGCACGGTCTATGTGCTGGAGCGCGCTTCGGACGGCGCCAGCGCCAGCATCGAAGTCGTCGGCCGGGCGCTGGGCGGCGTGTCGGTGGTGGCGGGCGCGTCCGTCGTGGTCAGCGTGGTCGGGGCGGGTGTGCTGCTGTCGGCTGCGGGCGAGGCCATCGCCTTCATTCCGAATGCGATGGGCCGCGCCCTGCTGCACAACGAGCGGCTGACGTACTGAACCCGGAGCACACCATGAACACACGCTTGAATCATGGGCTGGGAATGGCACTGCTGGCGGGCAGCCTGATTCTGCCCGTTGCCGCCCATGCCGGGCGTTCCTGCCAAGCGCGCCCGCCGACCACGCAGTCGGTCGAACTCGGCCTGGCGCTGGCCGAAAAAACGCTGGCCTCGCTCAACGCCAGCGGCGAGCGCGTCGTGCTGCTGGCGCGCGCCGGGCAGGATTTGAGCCGTTACGGCCTGCGTTATTCGCACTTCGGGCTGGCCTGGCAGGTGGCTGACGGACAGGGCGGCAACACCTGGCATGTGCTGCACAAGCTCAACGGCTGCGGCACCGCCGAAGCGGCGCTTTACCGGCAGGGGCTGGGCGAGTTCTTCCTCGATGACCCGTGGCGCTTTGAAGCCGCCTGGCTGGCGCCCACGCCGCAGGTGCAGGCGCGACTGCTGGCGCTGCTGCAGGACTCGCGTCGGGCCATCAGCCTGAACCACCGGCCCTACAGCATCGTCAGCTACGCCTGGGGGCGCAAGTACCAGCAGTCCAACCAGTGGGCCATCGAGACGCTGGCCGCCGCGCTGGAGCCGGGCGTGACCTCGCGCGAAAAGGCGCAGGCCTGGCTGCAGTTCAGGGGCTATGAGCCGACGACCCTGCACCTTGGGCCGCTGACCCGGCTGGGCGGGCGGCTGACGGCGGCCAATATCGCCTTTGACGACCACCCGAATGACAAGCGCTTTGCCGACCGCATCGAAACCGTCACGGTCGATTCGGTGTTTGCCTGGCTGGCGCGTGCGCAGCTCAGCCGGCCGGGCAAGGCGCCGACGCTGGTCGGGCCGTGAAGGGGCGCCTGCCGGGCAATGCCATGCTCGATGTGTTACAACTTGTGTCAACTTGCCATCCTTCCAAGGAAAAATTCATGTCCCCGCAAACCGATGAGGCCAGCCGCACGCCGCTGGCACCGCCCGACAGCTTTCAGCTGACGCCGCCCGAAGTGCTGCGCCCGCTCAGTGACGAGGTGGCCAGGAAGGCCGTTCCCCTGCCTGCGGCCACGCAAGCAGCCGTCGAAGACCAGGTGCAGCGTTTCATGGACGGCCTGATGTCCGAAGACCTGCAAAGCGAGGCCTTCAAGGCTAGGCTGGACAGCGCCTTTGCGCTGGGGCGCGAAGAGATTTCGCTGGCGGCCAGCCTGATGCAGGGGCGCTTCATGCAGCGCAATTTTGTCGGCATGGAAGACAGCGCGGCCTTCAAGGCGGTGCAGGAAATGCGCGGCCATCTGGATGCGCTCAATCCGGGCAAGGACGGCGATTTGCTGCAACCGCAAAAACTGCTCGGCATCATTCCCTACGGCAACAAGCTGCAAGGCTACTTTCGCAAGTTCCAGAATGCCGGCGAGCAGATGCAAAAAAGCATGCAAAAGCTCTACGCCGCCCGCGACGACATGCAGCGCGACGTGGTCGAAATCGAGGCCACGCGCGGAAAAATGTGGGATGGCATGCAAAAGCTGGCGGCGGCGGTGCAGTTTGCCGAAAGCCTGGACCGCCAGCTTGCCGCCAAGGTGGACGGCCTCAAGGCGACGGACCCCGAGCGGGCCAAGGCGCTGGAGCAGGAAGTGCTGTTTTACGTGCGCCAGAACCTGCTGGACATCCTGACGCAGCAATCGGTCTGCACCAACGGCTACCTGGCGCTCGATGTGCTGAAAAAGACCGGGCGCGAGATGATGAACGGCTGCTCGCGCGTGGCCACCACCGGCATGAGCGCGCTGGCCGTGGCGCAAACCGTGGCGCGCGCCACCGGCAACCAGGTCAAGGTGATGGAGATGCTGACCGGCGTGAACAGCACGATTGAAAACCTGATTGCCGAGACCGGCCGCCAGCTCAACACGCATGTCGAAAAAACCACCCAGTTCGCCAGCAATCCGCTGATCGGCATCGAGAAAATGAAGGAAATGTTCGACCAGACCTTCAAGGCCATGGATGCGATGGACACCTTTCGCAGCAAGATGGTCGAGGTGATGGGGCAGAACAACACCATCCTTCAGGAGCAGCTGGCACGCGCGGACCAGTACATCGACCGGGTGCGCCAGCAAAAAGCGCGCGAAGTGACGCAGCGCACCCTCAGCGGGCCGGTCGCCCTTTGAGCCAGGATTTTTTTAACGCAAGGGAAATTTAAAAATGACAACTCAATATGTGATGCAGCGCGATACCGGCGGCTGGCGCATTCAGGTCTGGACTTCGTTCACTCTGGCGGTGCTGGCCAGCGGCACGGGCGTGATGCAGCTGCCCAGCCAGGAGCTGGACCGGGCCTTTCTGGCCATCGGGTTTTTCTTTTGCCTGTTCGCTGCCTTTGCGGCGGCCAAGACCGTGCGCGACAACCGCGACGGGCGGGTGGACACCAACGGCTGGATCATCACGGTGTGGGTTTCCTTTGCGGCGGCGGTGTGCCTCACGGCGTGGGGCTTGTGGCGCATGAACATCGGGGACTGGCAAAAGGGCTACATGGTCGTGAGCTGGATGTTTCTGATCAGCAGCACGTTCACGCTGGCCAAGACGATCCGCGACCGTTACGAGGCCGACCTGATGACGCGCAGCAACGAGCCCGCGCCTGAAACGCGGCCCGCCTGAGCGTTTGTTGAAAGCGGACTCAGCCGCGCGTCGCCTTGGATTGCAAAAAGCGCTGCTGGCGCCGCAGGGCCTCGACCGCGCTGCCGTGCAGGCGCTGCTCGCGCTGTTCCAGCTCGGACTGCAGCAGCGCCAGCTGGCCCTGCAGGAGGTCGTTGGCGGACTTGCCTTCGCCCGCGCCCGGCACGGGGCGCTGCGCGGTGGGCACCTGCAGGTAGGCGCTGAGCGTGTCGGGAATGTAGCGCCGGATGGATTCGATCACGTACATGCGGTCGTCCAGCGTGAAGCCGTCATCGGCTTGCACGCCATTGAGCGCCAGTGCCATCCGCACCGCAGCGGCCTTGAGCGATACCAGCGCGGCCAGCAGCGGCCCGGTCACGATGGCGGCGGTGGCTTCAAAGGCCTCGTCAATCCGGCGCAGTGCTTCGGGCTCGAACGGCGGCGGGCCGGCGGGCATCGGCATCGTTTCGCTGGCCGCGCGCTGGCTTCGGTGCTGCCACAGCCAGCTGGCGCCGCCGAGCGCCGCCAGCGCTGCAGCCAGCGCCAGCCCGGCGCCTGTACGGATCAGGACCAGGGCGCTTGCCGCCGCCACGGCGCACACCGTTGCGGCAATCACGCCCGGATGAAGTTTTTCGTGCTGGCGCGGAGCGCCCGAGGTGCGGCGCGCCAGCAGATCGCTGATGGACGGACCGAGCAACTGGCGCTGCCTGGCCTTTTGCGCGCGTGCCTTGAGCGAAGCATGCACGGGAGGCGGCTTGGCGACTTCCCGTGGCGCGGTACGCTGGTTGACGGGCGCATTGGCATAAGCGCGTCGGGAATCATTTTTGTGCTCAGGCATGGCGTTGGTTTGGTTCGGTGCGAAGGAGTGAATTATGAAATTGAAACCGTCGGGAATTGAAGGGCTGCTTCGCATCCCGGTGGCAGCAAGAAGAAGGAACGCCCATGAGCTGTTTTAATTTGCTATTAAAAAAGTAGCTGTTTGCGCATATTTGGTATGCACAAACGGCCTGTTTGACCATAAATTCCCCTAAAAATGCACAGCCGGATGCCTTTCCGGCCAACAACGGAGCTTCCCATGAGCAAAAGCCTGCGATTGACCGAAAAATGGATGCAGCGCGGCCTGTGGCTGGTGGCGCTGGTGTTCGCCAGTTTCCTCATCGGCCTGGGCGGCACGCTGGTCGGCGACCTGCCCAAGGTGGAAAAGCAGCTCACGCTCGACGATTTCATGGACCGCGCCGCCAGCACCGCGCTGCGCAGTAGCATCAAAACCACCGAAGCCGCCGAGCGCGATGCCGATGCCGCGCTGGAGCAGGCCCAGCTCAAGCGCCGCGTGACGCAGGCCGACTCCGCGGCGGCGCGTGAAACCTTCAACAACTGGCTCTCGACCCGCCACGCCACGCAGCTATCCGGGCAAGACCCCGAACTGGTGGCCAGAACCCGGGCGCTCGATGGCCTGAAAGACAAGGAGCGCGCCGCCGGCATGGCGGTCGAGGCCCAGCAGCAGGCCGCGCTCGATGCGCGGCAAAGCAGCGTTCGCGAGCGCCGCAAGCTGGCCGAAATGGAGCAGGCGGCGCAAAAACTGCTGAATGCCGAATACCGCCGCATCGAGCTGCGGGTGTTTTTGTACCGCCTGGCGCTGACCTTGCCGCTGCTGGTGGCGGCCGGCTGGCTGTTCGCGAAAAAGCGCAAAAGCACCTGGTGGCCGTTTGTCTGGGGCTTCATCTTGTTTGCGCTGTTCGCCTTTTTCGTCGAGCTGGTGCCTTATTTGCCGAGCTACGGCGGCTATGTGCGCTACATCGTCGGCATCGTGGTGACGGTGCTGGTCGGCAGGCAGGCCATCCTGGCGCTGAACCGCTACCTCGAAAAGCAAAAGCTCGTCGAGCAGCTGCCTGACGCTCAGCGCCGCGAGGAACTGAGCTACGACACCGCTCTGACGCGGCTGTCCAAAGGCGTGTGCCCCGGCTGCGAGCGGCCGGTGGATTTGAAAAACCCGGAGATCGACTTTTGCCCGCATTGCGGCATCGGCCTGTTCGACCATTGCCGGGCCTGCAACACGCGCAAGGGTGCGTTTGCCAAGTTCTGCCACGCCTGCGGGGCAACCGGCCAGCGGGCGCACTTGCCGGCCCAGGCCTGAACCTTGCGGTGACTGGCGGCGCCTTGCCCGCCGTTGCAGGCCTACCCAGCCCGGCTGTATCGGCCTACACGCCCTTGAAAAAGCGGATTTACATTGGGAAATCTAATTTACAAAGGCTTCCCATCATGAAGGCTCACCTACAGGCCCACCTGCGCAACCAGGTCGCCGCGCTCTTTTTTCTGTTGCCGGTCGCCACGGCGCTGGTCGCCTTGCCCGCAACGGTCATGGCGCAGCCTGCGGCGCCCGAGTTGCGCTCCCTCGAAGTCACCTCGGATGACGGCTTGAGGGCCGGCGCCGAGCTGGAGTTCACCGTCGAAGGCACGCCCCGGTCACGGGTCGGTCTGCGCATCAACGGTGTGCGGCGGGACATTGCGCTCAGGGAAACCGAGCGCGGCGTCTATACCGGCAGCTACACCATCAAGCGCCAGGACCGTATCTCGCCGGCCAATCCGATACGCGCCACCCTGCGCACGCGCAACCGCAACATCGCCGTCAACTACAGCTTTCCGGCCGGCATGGCGAATCCGGCGGTGGCCGCGCCGCTGGCCGCTCCGGTGCCGCCGGTCGCGGTGCTGAAGATCGAGCGCTTCAGCGTCGCGCCGATTGACAAGATCGAGCCGGGCGCCGAGCTGAAGTTCTCGCTCAATGGCCCGCCGGGCGGCAGCGCCGAGGTCGAGATTCCCGGCGTCAACCGCGTTTCCATGCGCGAGGTTCGTCCGGGTGCCTATGAAGGCGCCTACACCCTTCGGCGAATGGACAATCTGCTGCCGTCGCGCCCGATCGTGGCGACCCTGCGGGTGGGCAACCAGTCGGTTAAAAGCAACCTGACCCAGGCCCTGACGGCCGACGCCAAGCCGCCGGTGCTGCGCAACCTGGCGCCGCGCGAGGGCGAGGCCGTCGTGGACCGCGCCGCCATTTCGGTGTCGGCCACCTTTGATGACGCGGGCGGCGTGGGGGTTGACCCCAAGAGCGTTCGCATCCTGCTGTCCGGCCGCAATGTCACGCCCGACAGCGAGGTCACCCCGCAGTTCTTCTCCTACCGCGCCGACCTGCCGATCGGCCGCCACACGGTGGACGTGACCGCCAGGGACATGGTCGGCAATGCCATGCACAAGACCTGGGGATTCGACGTGGTCGTGCCGGTCAGCGCGATGCCCGCCACGGTGCCGCTGCAAATCACCAGCCATGCCAACAATGCCATCGTCGATGGCGGCACGACGGTGGTACGAGGCCGTACCGCGCCGGGCGCAGTGGTCGATATCAGGGTTCAGGCGTTCATCCCTGTGGCCGCCCTGTTCGGCGTGAACCAGGAGCCGATGACGCAAAGGGTGCAGGCCGATGGAAACGGCAACTTCACCTTCAGCTTCGCATCGCAGCTGCCCCTGCCGGGCACGCGCTATGAAGTGACGATGGTCTCGCACAAGGCCGACCTGAGCACCGAGTCCAAGCTGGTGCTGTTCCAGAAACAGGGCTGATGCCACGCGCTTTATGACTCAAATGGGCGCCCTGCGCATGCTGGATATGCGCAGGGCGCTATTTGTTTTGTAGCGAATATCGTCTGCGAAGGCTCAGGGCGCCAGCGGCTCGACCAGGTATTCCTTGGCGTACCAGTAAGTCTCGGGCGTCTTCAGGGCGGCCATGAAGCCGTCGTTTTCGTCTTGGCGCGAGCGCAGATCCCAGCGCTCGTCAATGATGCGGCAGCGGGTGCACGGCGGCTGCCCGATGCGCCGCTGCACCAGCACGTAGCGGCTGGTCTTGAACAGGCCCTCCACATCGGCGTAATCGACCGGCTGGGCGGCAAAATAGTCCACGATCTTCGCGCCCGGAATGATGAATTCGTAGCGCTCGAAATGGCCGTTGAAATTGCTCGGCACCTGCACCTTCTGGCCCTTGAGAAGGGCATTGGTTTCGGGGCGGAAACGGCCGAGTTCGCCGTTGAACGGGTTCGTGACCCAGGCCAGCGCAAACAGCACGCTGAACCCGGCCAGCGCGGCAACCGGCCGGCTCCAGGCCTTCTTGAAGATGCCGATGAGGCAGGCCAGCGCCGAGGCCGCCACGAACAGCCAGAACAGCGGCGAGAACACCCAGGGGTTCTGCGTGGCCCGCACGGCGCCATAGCCGATCAGGCCCATCGCCAGCAGGCCGATCATGCAGACCGCCAGCGTCAGGCTGAACCAGATGCGGCCAATCCGGTGCCAGTACAGCGCCATCACCACGGCCAGTGCTGGCATGGCCGGAATCAGGTAGCGCGTCGAGCGCTGCGTCGGCAGCATGAACACCAGCGCCAGCGCCAGCAGCCAGAGCCACATGATTTTTTCGGCGTCGCTGATGGTTTGCGCCGTGCCCTGGCGCTGCCGCCAGCTGCGCCAGGCCGCCACGAAGCAACCGACCGAGAGCGGCAGCAGGAACAGGGCATTGGAGAAGTAGCCCGTCAAAATCGTCAGGATGCCGCTGCTGCCGCTGAAGGCGGTCTGGAAATAACCCTTGGAGGAGTTCATCTTGCCGGCGTTCTCGCCGACGACGAATTCGCGCCAGACCTCGCCCGGCTGCGGGTCGATGGCGAACCACAGGCCGAAAACCGCCAGTCCAAGGGCGCAGATGGCCAGAACCTTGACGCCGTCGGCCACGATGCCGGGCCGCGCAAGCTTCCAGGGCGCCAGCCGGGCGCCCACCGCCTGGTAGCACAGCGCCAGCGCGAAGCCGACCGGCGCCACCATGACGAACGATTTGTACAGGCAGCCGATGCCGATGGCCAGGCCGGCGATCAGCGGGAACTTCCAGCTGGACGCGAGCAGCCTGGCCGGCGACCAGGCGATGGCAAAGAACACGCCGAACAGCCAGAAGGTTTCCGGTGCGCTGGTCAGGTAAGGGCGGCCGTAGCGGTAGGTCGTGAAAAACGACAGGTAAACGAGGACCGCGATGGCGCCCATGGTCATCGCGTGGTGGTTTCGTTGCGCAGCCGTGGCGGCATTGCCGGAGGTTGCGCCTGCATCGCCGCGAACCGTCTTCCAGGTCAGCAGGCCCACCATCAGCGCAATGCCCCAGGTGTAGGCCACGCTGGGCAGGCGCAGCCGCAGGAGCGTCCAGTGCTCGCCCCAGCCGCCGGCCACCATGGCCTGCCAGAACAGCAGCGGCGGCTTGGTGTTGCGCATGAAGTCCCAGGCGCTGTGCAACGGCAGCCAGTGGCCGCTGGCGGCGGTCAGCCGGGCGATGTTGGCATAGACCAGCTCGTCGCCATTGCGCGGAATGTGGTCGCCGCCCAGGCCGAACAGGTAGCCCAGCGCCACGGCAATGGCCAGGCCTATCCAGACCAGGTGATGCGGAAGGCGGGCGGCTGGCGATTTTTCGGGGCTGGACATAGGGCGAGGGCTTGAATGATTAATGCGGCGCTTTCGGGCGATGGCGGCGAAACGTCAGTTTATCGTTGGCCACGAAATTGACCACGCTGGCCAGCACGATGGCGATCAGGTTGGCGACGATGTAGTGCAGGTAGCCGGCCAGCCATTTGGTCAGCAGCGACTGGATGACGATGGACAGCGCCGCCGCCATCACATACTTGACGAACAGGCGCAGCGCCGGCTGGGGCGTGTTGCGCGTGCGGTCGCGCCAGGTCAGGCGACGGTTCCAGTAAAAATTGCTGATGGTCGCCACGGTGATGGCCAGCGCAATCGAGTAGTTCAGCCGCGTGTGAAAGTCGGCAATGCCGCGCAAGAGATGCTCCTGCGCCAGGTACAGGACCACGATGTTGATCACCGTGCCGCTGCCGCCGACCAGGCCGAACTTGATGAAGCGCCAGCGCATCATGGGCTGAAAACGCGGTGGCAAGAGGTGGACCAGGGCCTCCGCGAAGGTTCTAAGTCTTGACATCAGGCGGTGGTATTCAGGGGCGCCACCAGGCATTCCCGCGCCTTGGCCAGTACGGCGGCGGGTTCAATGACTTTCAGGCACTGGTTGTCGCCGTCGCAAAAGGAGGTGCGGTGGTTGTAGGCCGTCAGGCAGGGCGAGCACGGCCACTGGCTGTAGAACGAATAGCAGTGCGGCGTCAGCGGCGCGTACAGGCCGGGCGTCTCGGGGCCGAACAGCATCAGCGTCCAGATCGGCGTGAGCGCGGCGAACTGGCCGGGGCCGCCGTCGTTGGTGACCAGCAGGCGCGCCACATGGAACAGCGCCAGCAGTTCGGAAATCGAGCGCGTGTAGCCGGTCAGGTCAATCACCGGGCTGGCTGGCGCGCTGGCCTGCACATTGGCCACCAGCTGCCGCGCCAGCGCCTGGTCGTCCTTCAGGCCAATCACCGCCACCGCGCAGCCGTCGGCCACCAGGCCTTCGCACAGCGCGGTGTAGGACGCCAGCGGCCAGGCGCGAATCGGCAGGATGCCGCCGCCCGGATAGACCAGCACCAGCGGCCTGCCGCCAATCGCCGGGAAGTCCTGCGCCAGCCGCGCCTCGATGCCCTGGATCAGCGCGCCATCGAGCGGCACATGCGGCGGCGGCTTGGGGATGCCCAGCACCGGCAGTTTGGAGGTCGGCACGGCGGTCGAGTCAATCGCCCGCGCCAGCGTCAAAAACTGCGCGCTGATGTGGTGGTACGGGTTGTAGGGCACCGGCCGGTTGATGTGCGAGCCCCGGTACAGGCCTTCCTGCGTGTGGCGGTGAAAGCCGACCCGCACGCGGGCGCCGCTGGCATACGACAGCAGGCTGCTGATGCGCGAGAACAGCTCGCAGTCAATCGCCACATCGACATGGGCGCGGCGCAGCGCCCGGATGGCCGTCCACAGGCTGGACAGCAGCGAGGTCAGCGAGCGGTCATCGACCGTGTGCACGTTGGCCGGGTCCATGACCTGCATCAGGTCGAGGATTTCGCGGTTCTTGCGAAACAGCAGCGCGTGCAGCGGCGCATCCGGGTAGCGCCGCTTGAGCCGCGCGAACATGTCGTTGGCCAGCACCAGGCTGCCCATTTCGGACAGCAGGATCACCACGATGGCACGCGGCGGCGCCGGCTTGCGTGGGGCCGGACTGAGGCGGCGCATCAGCGCATCGACGCCGGACACCGCCGCGCACAGCGGAATGCCCATCCAGCGGTCCAGCCAGCGTTGCAGGTCGATGTTCACGCGTCAGACTCCGCGCTGGCGGTCGGCCTTGAACTGCCGCACGAATTCGCCAAAGCGCCCGGCGTCCAGCGCACCCCGCACTTCC
Source organism: Polaromonas naphthalenivorans CJ2 (assembly GCF_000015505.1). Taxonomy (GTDB): domain Bacteria; phylum Pseudomonadota; class Gammaproteobacteria; order Burkholderiales; family Burkholderiaceae_C; genus Polaromonas; species Polaromonas naphthalenivorans. The sequence goes on from NC_008781.1 coordinate 322,010, forward strand.
TGCATCAGGTTCAGGTAGTAATGCAGGTTGTGGATGCTGCTGAGCATGGGGCCGAGCATTTCGCCGCAGCGGTCCAGGTGGTGCATGTAGGCGCGGCTGAAGTTGCGGCAGGTGTAGCAGCCGCAGGTGCTGTCAACTGGTGCTTCTTCGCTCTTGTAGCGGGCGTTGCGGATTTTCAGGTCGCCGAAGCGGGTGAACATGTGGCCGTTGCGCGCATTGCGCGTCGGCATCACGCAGTCGAACATATCGACGCCCGAGGCCACGCCCTCGACCAGGTCTTCGGGCGTGCCCACGCCCATCAGGTAGCGCGGCTTATGCGCCGGCAGGCGGTGCGGCGTGTGCGCCATGATGCGCAGCATTTCTTCCTTGGGCTCGCCGACGCTCACGCCGCCGACGGCGTAACCGGGAAAGTCCATCTCGACCAGCGCGTCGAGCGACTCCTGGCGCAGGTTCTCGAACATGCCGCCCTGCACGATGCCGAACAGCGCGTTCGGGTTCTCCAGCTTGTCGAATTCAATCTCGCAGCGCTTGGCCCAGCGCCGGCTCAGCTCCATCGAGCTGCGCGCCTCGCCTTCGGTGGTGATATGGCCCTTGGTGTCGTAAGGCGTGCATTCGTCGAACTGCATGACGATGTCGCTGTTGAGCAGCGTCTGGATCTGCATCGAGATTTCGGGCGTCAGGAACAGCTTGTCGCCGTTGACCGGCGAGGCGAACTTCACGCCTTCTTCCGAAATCTTGCGCATCTCGCCGAGCGACCAGACCTGGAAGCCGCCGCTGTCGGTCAGGATGGGCTTGTGCCAGCTCTCGAACTTGTGCAGCCCGCCGAACTGCGCGACCACGTCCAGCCCGGGACGCATCCAGAGGTGAAAGGTGTTGCCCAGGATGATCTGGGCGTTCATGTCGTGCAGCGACTGCGGCGTCACGCCCTTGACGGTGCCGTAGGTGCCCACGGGCATGAAGATCGGGGTCTGCACCACGCCGTGGTTCAGGGTCAATTGGCCGCGCCGGGCGTAGGAGCCGAGGTAGGCGCCTTCGCTGTCAACGGTCGCCGGGTCGGTTTTCAGGACTTCGAATTCAAGCATTTTTGGATTGTCGCAGGTGTATTTAGAGGGCCGGCGGGGCTTGGCGCGCCAGCAGCATGGCATCGCCATAGCTGAAAAAGCGGTAGCGCGCCTCAATCGCATGCCGGTACAGCGCCATGATGTGCCCGTGGCCCGAGAAGGCGCTGACCAGCATCATCAGGGTGCTCTTGGGCAGGTGGAAGTTGGTCAGCAGCACATCGACCACCTTGAAGTCAAAGCCTGGCGTGATGAAGATGTTGGTGTCGCAGCAATCGGGGCCGAACTTGGCCGCCGATTCGAGCGCCCGCACGGTTGTCGTGCCCACGGCCACCACGCGCCCGCCGCGCGCCTTGCAGGCGGCAATCGCTTCGTGCGTGGCTTGGGGCACGTCGAAGCGTTCGAAATGCATGTGGTGCTCGGCGATGGTTTCGGTCTTGACGGGCTGGAAGGTGCCCGCGCCGACATGCAGCGTGACGCTGGCGCGGGCAATGCCGCGCGCTTGCAGTTTCTCCAGCATGGCCTCGTCGAAATGCAGCGCGGCGGTCGGCGCGGCCACGGCGCCGGGGTTTTTGGCGAACACCGTCTGGTAGCGCTGTTCGTCGTCCGCCGAATCGGTGTGGGTGATGTAGGGCGGCAGCGGCACATGGCCGTGCTGCGCCATCAATGCATACGGGTCGCTGCTGAGCCGAAAGCGGTACAGCGGCCCGTGCGCTTCGGGCCAGCGGCCCAGCAGCGTCGCGGTAAAGCCGCCATCCATCTGCAGCATCGCGCCGGGCAGCGGTTTCTTGCTGACCTTCATGTGCGCGGCGACTTCATGGCCGGCATCAAGGTGCGGCGAAAGCACGCGCTCGATCAGCAGTTCGAGCCTGCCGCCACTTAGCTTCTGGCCGAACAACCGCGCCTTGACCACTTTCGTGTCGTTGAACACCAGCAGGTCGCCGGGCAGCAGCAAATCGGGCAAATCGGCAAAGCGGCGGTCGGCGATGGCATCGCCCCGGCCGTCGAGCAGGCGCGAGGCGCTGCGCTCGGCTGCGGGATGCTGGGCGATTAATTCGTCGGGGAGTGTGAAATCAAAGTCACTGAGGCTGAAAGTCGTCTTCATAGGAGGGCACAATTGTCCCATGATGCTTCCGGCTGCTTCCGCCCTTGACCCGGCGCCGAAAACCGCCCTGCCCATGGCCGGCGCGGCGGACAAGCCTGCCGCCAAAGCGCCGGCCAAGTCCCCGGCGCAAAAAGCCATGGAAAAGCTCGGCCTGCGCCGCGACATTGACCTGGCCCTGCACCTGCCCCTGCGCTACGAGGATGAAACCCGCATCACGCGACTGGCCGACGCGCGCGATGGCGAAGTGGTGCAGTTTGAAGGCGAGGTGACGCACAGCGAAGTCCTGATCCGCTCGCGGCGCCAGCTGCTGGTCACGGTCGATGACGGCAGCGACACCTGCGTGCTGCGCTTCCTCAATTTCTACCCCTCGCACCAGAAAACGCTCAGCGTCGGCGCCTGGGTGCGGGTGCGCGGCGAGTTGCGCGGCGGCTTTCTGGGCCGCGAGATGGTGCATCCGCACTTCAAGCTGGCTGGCGGTGAACTGCCGGGCGCGCTGACGCCGGTGTACCCGACCTCTGCCGGACTGCCCCAGGTCTATCTGCGCAAGGCGGTGCTCAGCGGCCTGGCGCGGGCCGACCTCAGCGAGACGATTCCCGCGCCATTTTTAAGCAAAAACATGCCTTTGCGCTTGTCCAGCCTGCGTGAGGCGCTACAGTTTTTGCACCACCCGACGCCTGATGTGGCGCTGCAAACGCTCGAAGACCGCAGCCACCCGGCCTGGCAGCGCCTGAAGGCCGAGGAGTTGCTGGCCCAGCAAATCTCGCAATTGCAATCGCGCCGCGTGCGCGCCGCCATGCGCGCGCCGGCCTTGAATGGCCCGGCGATGCGCGGCACGCACTGCACATTGCAGGAGCAGTTGCTGGAGCGCCTGCCGTTTCGCCTGACCGGCGCGCAGCAGCGCGTCAGCGCGGAAATCGAGGTCGATTTGAAAAAGAATGTGCCCATGCACCGCCTGCTGCAGGGCGACGTGGGCGCGGGCAAAACCGTGGTCGCCGCGCTGGCCGCCGCGCGCTGCATCGACGCGGGCTGGCAGTGCGCGCTGATGGCGCCGACCGAAATCCTGGCCGAGCAGCATTTCAGCAAGCTCATCAGCTGGCTCGAACCCCTGGGCATCAAGACCGCCCGGCTCACCGGCAGCCAGAAACCCAAAGAGCGCCGCGAGATGCTGGCGCTGGTCGAAAGCGGCGAGGCCGGGCTGGTCATCGGCACGCACGCGGTGATCCAGTCCAAGGTGAAGTTCAAAAACCTGGCGCTGGCCATCATCGACGAGCAGCACCGCTTCGGCGTCGCCCAGCGCCTGGCGCTGCGCAGCAAGATGACGCACGAGGGCCAGGAGCCGCACCTGCTCATGATGACCGCCACGCCGATTCCGCGCACGCTGGCCATGAGCTATTACGCCGACCTGGATGTGTCCACGCTCGACGAACTGCCGCCCGGCCGCACGCCCATCGTCACCAAGCTGGTGAACGATGCGCGGCGCGACGAGGTCATCGCCCGCATCCAGGCGCAGATTGCCCAGGGCCGGCAGATTTACTGGGTCTGCCCGCTGATCGAGGAAAGCGAGTCCATCGACCTGGTCAACGCCACCCAGACGCATGCCGCGCTGAGCGAAGCCTTGCCCGGCGTGATGGTCGGGCTGCTGCACTCGCGCATGCCGCCAGCCGAGAAAAAGGCCGTGATGAGCCTCTTCACCGAAGGCGTGATGGCGGTCTTGGTCAGCACCACGGTGATCGAGGTCGGTGTCGATGTGCCCAATGCGTCGCTGATGGTGATCGAGCATGCCGAACGCTTTGGCCTGTCGCAACTGCACCAGTTGCGCGGCCGGGTCGGGCGCGGCGCGGCGGCGTCGGCCTGCGTGCTGTTGTATTCGACCGGCGATGCGCCCCGGCTGGGCGAGGTGGCGCGCGCGCGGCTCAAGGCGATGGTCGAGACGAATGACGGCTTCGAGATTGCCCGGCGCGACCTGGACATTCGCGGGCCGGGCGAGTTTTTAGGCGCGCGCCAGTCGGGGGCTGCGATGCTGCGCTTTGCTGATTTGCAGACCGATGCTGGATTGCTGGCCTGGGCGCGGGAAGTGGCGCCGCTGATGCTGGACCAGTACCCCGACCTGGCCGAGCGGCATGTGCTGCGTTGGCTGGGGGGGAAGGCGGAGTTTTTGAAGGCTTGAGGGAGGGAGGGAGGGAGTGTTAGGTTTCTGCATGGATGATGCGAACAGTTGACTGCCAGCCCCAGTACAGGAGTGGTCCGGTTACGAGTACACCAAGTACAGCGCCCGAAAAAACCGTGAATACTTTGCCCGCACTGGACAACCCTTGGTCTTTGGCATGTTTGCGACCTACCACGATGCCCTGCACGAAAAACACCATGCAGCCGAATGCAAAGAGAGCGAAAAGTAGTGACGAAGGAATGGCGCGCAGTGATGGCAGCCAGAAAGACAGCGCAGCGAGTAAAAGGAAAACATTGCTTGCCATCTCGACAATCGCAAACCAAGAGGCTGAGTTCCTGTTCGTGAAGTCGTCGTAATGAGCCCACAGACAAAATGTGATGTAGATGGCGAAATATGCAGAGACGGCGATTGGCACGAGCAACCTAACGGCTAAATAAAAAGACCACTCAACGCCGCAGAATTATAAATTTCTGGATGGGCAGAAAAAAGTAAGGCAACCATCCCAGAAATGACCTCAACAATCGCAGTCAGCCATCCCATCTGCGAAAAGCCGACAATCCCCCCATGACGCTGACCGAACTCAAATACATAGTCGCCGTGGCCCGTGAAAAGCACTTCGGCCGGGGCGCTGAAGCCTGTCATGTCTCGCAGCCGACGCTCAGCGTGGCGATCAAGAAGCTTGAAGAAGAACTCCAGGTCAAGCTGTTCGAGCGCAATGCCAATGAAATCACCGTCACGCCGCTGGGCGAGGAAATCGTGCGCCAGGCGCAAAGCGTGCTGGAGCAGGCCGACAGCATCCGCGAGATCGCCCGGCGCGGCAAGGATCCGCTGGCCGGCAGCCTGCGCCTGGGCGTGATCTACACCATCGGCCCCTACCTGCTGCCCGACCTGGTGCGCCAGATCATCGAGAAAACGCCGCAGATGCCGCTGATGCTGCAGGAGAACTTCACCGTCAAGCTGCTGGAGGAACTGCGCACCGGCGAGATCGACTGCGCCATCCTGGCCGAGCCGTTTCCCGACACCAACCTGGCGATTGCGCCGCTGTACGACGAGCCCTTCATGGCGGCGGTGCCGAGCAGCCACCCGCTGGCCGCGCGCACCAGTGTGACGGCCGAGGAACTGAAGAAGGAAACCCTGCTGCTGCTGGGCACGGGCCACTGCTTTCGCGACCATGTGCTGGAGGTCTGCCCCGAGTTCGCGCGTTTTTCCACCAGCGCCGAGGGCATCAGCAAGAGCTTTGAAGGCTCGTCGCTCGAAACTATCAAACACATGGTGGCCGCCGGCATGGGCATCACGCTGGTGCCGCGCCTGGGCGTGCCCAAGTCGGCGCTGGCGCTAAGCGGCCAGGATACGTCCGCGGACCAGCCTTCCTACATCCGCTACCTGCCGTTCGAGGGCCATGTGCCGACGCGGCGCGTGGTGCTGGCCTGGCGCCGCAGCTTCACCCGCTACGAAGCCATCGCCGCGCTGCGCAACGCGATTTACGCGTGCGAGTTGCCCGGCGTCATCCGCCTGTCCTGACTTGATCTGTATCAGCGGTGCCTATGGCGCGCATAGGCATGGGCTGTTGCTACCCCCGGGTTGTTTTCGTACAGTGTCTATTCCCTGCTTGTCTCTTTAAAAGGAAAAAATCATGGCCAAATCTCCTGCTAAAACCATTCTCAAAGCGACGCTTCAAGGCGCCCCGGCGATCAATATCGGCATCAGCGAAAAAGACCGTGCCGCGATTGCCCAGGGCCTGAGTCGCCTGCTGGCCGACACCTACACGCTCTACCTGACGACGCACAATTTCCACTGGAACGTGACCGGGCCGATGTTCAACACGCTGCACACCATGTTCATGGTGCAGTACACCGAGTTGTGGAATGCGGTGGACCCGGTGGCCGAACGCATCCGTTCGCTCGGCCATCCGGCGCCCGGCTCGTATGCGCAGTTCAGCCTGCTGGCCACGGTGCCCGATGTGCCGGTGACACCGCCCAAGGCGCTGGAAATGGTCCGCATCCTGGTGCAGGGCCACGAAGCGGTCGCCCGTACCGCCCGCGAGCTGTTTCCCATGGCCGACGAGGCCCGTGACGAGCCGACGGCCGACCTGCTGACGCAGCGCATGACGGTGCATGAGCAGACCGCCTGGATGCTGCGTTCGCTGCTTGAAGAGTAAGTTTTTCTTTGAACTGTTTGTCCCAATGTTGACGATGACCGCCGGTGCGCCCAGCAAATTTTCCCTGTATCTGCAGTTGATCCGCTGGAACCGGCCAGCCGGCTGGCTGCTGCTGCTGTGGCCGACGCTGTCGGCGCTGTGGCTGGCGTCGCATGGCTTTCCGGGCTGGCACCTGGTGACGGTCTTTACGCTGGGAACATTCCTGATGCGCAGCGCGGGCTGCTGCATCAACGACGTGGCCGACCGTGATTTTGACCGGCATGTCAAGCGCACGGCGCAGCGGCCGGTGACCAGCGGCGCGGTTTCCGTCAGGGAAGCGCTGGGGCTGGGCGCGGTGCTGGCCTTGCTGGCGTTCGGCCTGGTGCTGACCACGAATGCCGTCACGATTGCCTGGTCGTTTGCCGCGCTGGCCGTGACGCTGGCGTACCCGTTTGCCAAACGCTATGTGTCGATGCCGCAGGCGGTGCTGGGCGTGGCCTTCAGTTGCGGCATCCTGATGGCGTTTGCCGCCGTGCAGTCGCGCGTGCCGCCTTTAGCCTGGGCGCTGCTGCTGGGCAACCTGTTCTGGGTGATTGCCTACGACACCGAATACGCCATGGTGGACCGCGATGACGATTTAAAGATCGGCATGAAGACCTCGGCCATCACGCTGGGCCGCTTCGACGTGGCCGGCGTCATGCTCAGTTACCTGATTTTTATATCAATTTGGGCTTTTGCGCTTATACAGCGGGCGCAATCAGCTATTTTTATGATAGCAATCGCGCTGGCCCTGGCGCAGGCGCTGTGGCACGGCTGGCTGATCCGCAAACGCGAGCGCGACGACTGCTTCAAGGCGTTTCGCCTCAATCACTGGCTGGGATTCACGGTGTTTGCCGGCGTTGCCCTGTCGTACTGGGGCCGCTGAAGCGGGCTGCGCGACTTGACGTGCGCCCATGAAAAAGCCCGCAATTCGCGGGCTTTTTAAGGACTTCAGCTGGCCGGTTTGGCTGCCAGTGAAGCGTCCTGTGGCTGATCAGGCAGCTTTAGGAGCCACTTTGGCTTTGTGCTTGGCCTTGGCTTTGACCTTGTGCTTGACCGTGGTCTTTTTTGCTTTGGCAGGTGCTGCTTTGACGGCAGGAGCCGCCATGGGTGCGGCAGGAGCAGCGGCGGTCTGGGCAGCGGCTGGGGCGGAAACCAGAGCCAAAGGCATGGCGAGAACAGCGGCGCTGGCAAGGATGGACAGGAATTTTTTCATGGATGCTCCGTGGTGTTTGTAAGGTACTTACGTTTGCACTGTCGTGTCATCCACCGGAGTGGCTGGCGACAAGCTGAACGCTCGTGAGTGGTTAACGGATGGTTACGAAAGTCGGTTGACGGGATTTTTCCGGTTTTTTGAAACTATTTTTTTATTTTCAGGCCAAGCCGCTTCAGCCGGAAATTACTATGAAAAAGATAGCTGTCAATGCAGGCTGTTATTGCGCAGAAGCCTTATTTGATGAAAAAAAACTCATGCGGCGCCGAATTCATCGCCCATTTCGCTGGCGCGCTGGCGGGCGGCATGCATCGCCTGCATGAACTTTTCCTTGATGCCGTCCTGCTCCATCGACGTGAGCGCCGCATAAGTGGTGCCGCCCTTGGACGTCACGCGGGCGCGCAGCACCTCGGGTGGCTCGGTGGCCTCGTGCGCCAGCGCCGACGCGCCGGCAAAGGTGCCGACCGCCAGTTGCTGCGCCTGCTCGCGGCTCAGGCCCATGTCGGTGCCGGCCTCGATCATGGCTTCGATGAAGTAAAAAACATAAGCCGGGCCAGAGCCGGACAGGGCGGTCACGGCATCGAGCTGCGCTTCCTCGTCCAGCCACAAGTATTGGCCCGTGGTCTGCACCACGCGCTCCACGGCCAGCCGGTCGGCGGCGCTGGCGGCGGGCCGGGCGAACAGGGCGGTCATTCCCTGGCCGATCAGCGCCGGCGTGTTGGGCATGGCGCGCACCACGCGTTCGGTCCCCAGCCAGCCGGCAATGGTGCTTGAACGGATGCCGGCGGCCACGCTCAGGTGCAGCGCGGCCTGGGTATGCGCGCGGCTTTGTTCGGCGGCTTGCCTGAAGGTCTGCGGCTTGACGGCCCAGACGGCCAGGGTGGCGCGGGCCAGCGATGCGCCAGCGGTTTCGCTGACCTCGATCTGGAACTGCTGCGCCAGCCGGGCGCGCTGTTCTGCAAAAGGCTCGACCACCTGGATTTGGCTGGCCGGCAGGCCGCGCTTGAGCAGGCCGCCGATGATGGCGCTGGCCATGTTGCCGCCGCCGATGAAGGCGATGTGTTGGTTGCTGCTGTCGGTGGTTTGAGGAGTCATGGTCGTGTGCCTGCTGATAAAACGGAGGGTGGATTTGAAGGCCTCGGCCCGGTCGAGGATTGTCGCCCAGGGGATGTGAAAAATGGCGATGGCGCCTACGCCAGCACCGTCTGCCGCACCGCATGCTCCCATTGCGCCATCAGTTCGGCTGCGCGCCCGGTGCTGAGCGTGGGCAGGAAGGTGCGTTCAGCGCGCCACAGGCTGGAAAGCTCGTCGGTACTGCCGTACACGCCGCTGGACAGGCCCGCCAGCCAGGCCGCACCCAGCGCCGTGGTTTCGGTCACGGCCGGGCGGATCACCGGAATGCCCAGCAGGTCGGCCTGGAATTGCATCAGGAGGTCGTTGCTGCTGGCGCCGCCATCGACGCGCAACTCGGCCAGCGGCGCGGCGCCTGCGGCGACAGCATCGCGGCTCATGGCCAGCAGCAGCGCGGCGCTCTGGTAGGCGATGCTTTCCAGCGCCGCGCGCGCAATGTGGGCCATGGTCGTGCCGCGCGTCAGGCCGGTGATGGTGCCGCGCGCCTCGGGTTTCCAGTAGGGCGCGCCCAGGCCGGTGAAGGCCGGCACCATCATCACGCCGCCCGAGTCGGGAACGCTTTGCGCCAGCGCCTCGACCTCGGCGCTGCCCTGGATGGCGTGCAGGCCGTCGCGCAGCCACTGCACCACCGCGCCGCCGACGAATACGCTGCCTTCCAGGGCGAATTCGGTCTGCGCCGTGGTTTGGGCGGCGCTGGTGGTCAGCAGGCCGTTCTTCGACGCCTGGAACTGCGCGCCGGTGTGCATCAGCAGGAAGCAGCCGGTGCCGTAGGTGTTCTTGGCCATGCCGGCCCTGAAGCAGGCCTGGCCGAACAGCGCGCTTTGCTGGTCGCCCGCGACGCCACCAATCGGGATAGCATGGCCCAGCAGCTCGGGCCGCACCTCGCCGTAGTGCGCGCTGGACGGCTTCACCTCGGGCATCAGCGACGCCGGAATGCCCAGCAGGTCCAGCAGTTCGGCATCCCACTGGTTGGTACGCACATTGAACAGCATCGTTCGCGAGGCATTGCTGACGTCGGTGGCATGCACGGTGCCGCCCGTCAGCTGCCAGATCAGCCAGCTGTCGATGGTGCCAAAGGCCAGTTCGCCGCGCTCGGCCTGCGCGCGCACACCGGCTACGTTGTCGAGCAGCCACTTGAGCTTGGTGCCTGAAAAATAGGCGTCGATGAGCAGCCCTGTCTTGGCTTGAATCAGCGCTTCATGGCCTTGCTCGCGCAATTGCGCGCAGGTGGACTCGGCGCGCCGGTCCTGCCAGACGATGGCATGGTGAACCGGCTGGCCGGTCCTGCGGTTCCAGAGCACCGTGGTTTCGCGCTGGTTGGTGATGCCCATCGCCCGGATGTCCCAGGCGGCCAGGCCCACGCTGGCCAGCGCCTGCCGCGCCGTGGCCAGCTGGCCGCGCCAGATTTCCATCGGGTCGTGCTCGACCCAGCCCGGCCTGGGATAAATCTGCGGCAACTCCCGCTGGGCCAGCGCCACCACGCGGCCTTCTTCGTCAAACACAATGCTTCGCGAACTGGAGGTTCCCTGATCGAGGGCGAGAAGATAGGCCATGGCGTTTTGGGTCGGTTGGTGTGGGGTTGGGTTCGGGGAATGAGTATTTCACAGCCGAAACGGGACTATTGCGGCGTCGCTTCCTGCCCGCCGCATGCCAACAGATATCCCGCAAGGGCGCTCAAGCGTGGCAGGGGCTGAGGTAAGCTCAATACATACTGTGACATATGGGTTTTTATGAAATCGGGAAATGAAAAGCCCATGGCAATCGATGCCTTGCCGGCCCGCACACGGCGCAAGAACCTGATAGATCGGCTCGCCGAACCGCGTCATTACGATGTCGCCGTTATCGGCGGCGGGGCAACCGGCCTGGGCGTGGCGCTGGATGCTGCGGCAAGAGGGTTTTCCGTCGTGCTGGTCGAATCGCACGACTTTGCCAAAGGCACTTCGTCGCGCGCCACCAAGCTGCTGCATGGCGGCGTCCGCTATCTGGCGCAGGGCAATATTTCGCTGATCCGCGAAGCCTTGCATGAACGCTCGACGCTGCTGGCCAACGCGCCGCACCTGGCGCAGCCGCTGCCTTTTGTCATGCCTTGCTACAAATTCTGGGAATCGCCTGTTTATGGACTAGGGCTCAAGATGTATGACACCCTGGCCGGGAAGGATGGGCTGGGCGATACCGAATTCCTGAACCGCCCCGAAACCCTGGCGCACCTGCCAACGCTCCAGCCGCAAGGCTTGAAGGGCGGCGTCAAGTACTGGGACGGCCAGTTTGACGACGCGCGGCTGGCCCTGGCGCTGGCCCGAACCGCTGCCCGGCAGGGTGCGCTGCTGGTCAATTACTGCGCCGCCACCAAGCTGATCCATGAGGGCGGCAAGCTGGTCGGGCTGTGCGCGCTGGACCGGGAAACGGGCCATACCCACGAATTGCATGCCAGCTGCGTGGTCAATGCCACGGGTGTCTGGGTTGACCGGCTGCGGATGCAGGACGGCAAGGCCGTGGAATGCACGACCAAACCGATGGTCGCCCCCAGCCAGGGCGTGCATATCGTGGTGGAGCGTGAGTTTTTGCCCACCGACCATGCCCTGCTGATTCCCAGAACGTCTGATGGCCGGGTCTTGTTCGCCGTGCCCTGGCTGGGAAAAACCATTCTTGGCACGACCGATACGCCGCGCCACACCTTGGCGCGCGAACCGCTGCCGTTCCGGGAAGAGGTCGATTTCCTCCTGCGCGAGTCGGCCCGCTACCTGAGCCGCGCGCCAGGCCGGGCCGACATCAAGAGCCTCTGGGTCGGACTGCGGCCGCTGGTCAAGCCGACTGACGATGCTGCCGGCAGCACCAAGACGCTGTCGCGCGAACACACCGTGCTGGTCAGCAAGAGCGGCCTGGTCACGGTGACGGGCGGCAAATGGACAACTTACCGCGCCATGGCGGGCGACGTGCTGGAAAAATGCTTTGCCGCCGGGCTGCTGCCGGCGCGTACCGGAATGCCGACAGACCATCTCAAGCTGGTGGGTGCCCAGCGCTCCAGCGTCAGGATCAGCGAGGCGCCTGGGTTGCACCTGTATGGAAGCGAAGCCGGCGCGGTGCAGGCCTTGCGGGGCGCCGATCATGAATTGGGCGGTGGCCTGACCGAGGCCATGGTTCGGTTTGCCGCCCGCCATGAATATGCGCGTACCGTGGAGGATGTGCTGGCCCGGCGCTCGCGGCTGTTGTTCCTGGACGCGGCACTGGCGCGCACCCTGGCGCCGGCAGTGGCAGCCCTGCTCCAGCAGGAAAACGGGATGGACGCAAAACTGCAGTCCTTTTTGGCGCTGTGCGATCAGTATTTGAGCGTGCCAGCCTGACGCATTCCCTGCGGCAGGATTATTTTTACAAACATTGTTGACACTGCCTTTTACTTTCGTGATAATCGTGGGCTTCGCTATAAAAGGCGAAGAACTTCTGCCCAGCGGAAGCATTGCAAGTGGTTTGCAGTGTGGACGACGGGCCCAAGACTGATTGGCAGGTGGTTTGCATCAAGCAGGCTGCCAATGCTGGTGCAAGTTGGGACTAAATTAAATGATTCAAACGCAATCCAAACTCGATGTTGCTGACAACACGGGTGCCAAATCCGTGATGTGCATCAAGGTGCTGGGCGGATCCAAGCGCCGGTACGCCAGCGTTGGTGATGTCATCAAGGTGAGCATCAAAGAAGCCGCTCCACGTGGCCGCGTCAAAAAAGGCGAGGTTTACAGTGCTGTGGTCGTTCGCACCGCCAAGGGCATCCGCCGTGGTGATGGCTCGCTCGTCAAATTCGACGGCAATGCAGCAGTGCTGCTCAATGCCAAGCTGGAGCCTATCGGCACCCGTATCTTTGGACCAGTGACGCGCGAGCTGCGCACTGAAAAGTTCATGAAGATCGTGTCCTTGGCTCCTGAAGTTCTGTAAGGACCAAAGGCAATGAACAAAATTCGCAAAGGCGACGAGATCATCGTGATCACCGGTCGCGACAAGGGCAAGCGCGGCACGATTTCGCTGCGCGTTGACGACAGCTATGTGCTGGTGGACGGGATCAACCTGGTGAAAAAACACACCAAGCCCAATCCGCTCAAAGGCACCACAGGTGGCATTGTTGAAAAAAGCATGCCGATTCACCAGTCCAACGTCGCCATTTTCAATGCGGCTTCGGGCAAGGCGGATCGTGTTGGTATCAAGTTGTTGGCTGACGGCAAGAAAACGCGCGTCTTCAAGTCCAGCGGCGAAGAAATTAAGGCTGCATAAACATGGCACGCTTGCAAGATCAATACCGCGAGAAAATCGCGCCAGCCCTGATTGAAAAATTCGGCTACACGACACCCATGCAGGTGCCGCGCATCACCAAGATCACGCTCAACATGGGTGTGAGCGAGGCGGTTGCCGACAAGAAAGTCATGGACAACGCCGTGGCCGACATGGCCAAGATCGCAGGCCAGAAGCCTGTGGTGACCAAGGCCAAGAAGGCCATCGCCGGTTTCAAGATCCGCGAAGACTTGCCGATTGGCTGCATGGTCACGCTGCGCGGCGTGCAGATGTATGAATTCCTCGACCGTTTCGTGACCGTGGCTTTGCCCCGCGTCCGTGACTTCCGCGGTATTTCTGGTCGCGCCTTCGATGGCCGCGGCAACTACAACATCGGCGTTAAAGAGCAGATCATTTTCCCTGAAATCGAGTACGACAAGGTTGACGCCTTGCGCGGTCTCAATATCAGCATTACCACAACGGCCAAGACCGATGAAGAGTGCAAAGCGCTTCTCACCGCCTTCCGTTTTCCGTTCAAGAACTGAGGCGGGATATGGCAAAACAAGCATTACTGCAACGTGAACTGAAGCGCGACAAGCTCGTCGCCAAGTTTGCCAAGAAACACGCTGAATTCAAGGCAATCGCCAATGATTTCAAGCGCACCGACGACGAACGCGCCCTGGCCCGTCTGGAGTTGCAAAAGTTGCCCCGCAACGCCAACCCGACGCGTCAGCGCAATCGCTGTGCCATCACGGGTCGTCCGCGTGGCACGTTCCGTCAATTCGGTTTGGCTCGCGCCAAAATTCGCGAATTGGCTTTTGCTGGTGATATCCCTGGTATCACCAAGGCAAGCTGGTAAGCAATAGGAGAACCCCAGATGAGTATGAGTGATCCTATCGCCGACATGCTGACACGCATCCGCAATGCACAAATGGTTGAAAAAGCTGTTGTGCTGGTGCCTTCGTCAAAAGTCAAAGTCGCCATTGCACAGGTTCTGAAGGATGAGGGCTACATTGATGGCTTCTCCGTCAAGGCTAACGATGGCAAGCCCCAACTGGAAATCGCCCTGAAGTATTACGCAGGCCGCCCCGTGATTGAGCGCATCGAGCGCGTCAGCCGCCCCGGTCTTCGTGTGTACAAAGGTCATGGCGCCATTCCCCAGGTCATGAATGGCCTTGGTGTGGCAATTGTCACGACGCCCCAGGGTGTCATGACCGATCGCAAAGCACGCGCTACCGGTACCGGTGGCGAAGTGTTGTGCTACGTGGCCTAACGGCGGCATTGAGGAGTAACTGAAATGTCTCGTGTAGCAAAAATGCCGGTCGCCATACCCGAAGGTGTGGAAATCGCAATCAAAGACACCCAGATCAATGTCAAGGGCGCCTTGGGCGCCTTGGCACTGGCACAGAACGCCCATGTTGTTATCGCAAGTAACGACGGCAAGCTGACTTTTGTACCAGCCAATGATTCCCGCCAAGCCAATGCCATGAGCGGCACGATGCGTCAGCTCGTGAACAACATGGTGGTCGGTGTCACCAAGGGTTTTCAGAAAAAGCTGAACCTGGTCGGCGTGGGTTTCAAGGCCCAGGCTCAAGGTGACAAGCTGAACCTCACAGTGGGCTATTCCCACCCTGTGGTGATGGCCATGCCTGCGGGCATCACGGTTGCAACCCCAACGCCCACCGAAGTGGTCATCAAGGGTTCTGATCGCCAACGTGTAGGCCAGATTGCCGCTGAAGTGCGTGCAGTTCGTCCTCCCGAGCCTTACAAAGGCAAGGGCATCCGTTATTCGGATGAAAAAATCACGATCAAAGAAACCAAGAAGAAATAAGGAGCTGCATCATGTTGACCAAAAAAGAGCAGCGCCTTCGTCGTTCACGCCAGACCCGCATCCGCATTGCCAATCAAGGCGTTGCCCGTCTGTCCGTGAATCGCACCAATCTGCATATTTACGCCAGTGTTATTTCTGGCGACGGCACCAAGGTTCTGGCGTCTGCTTCCACTGCTGAAGTGGAAGTGCGCAATGAAATTGGCGGCTCGGGCAAGGGTGGAAATGTTGCTGCTGCGCAGGCCATTGGCAAGCGTATTGCCGAAAAGGCAAAAGCAGCAGGTGTAGAAAAAGTGGCGTTTGATCGCGCCGGTTTTGCGTACCATGGCCGCGTCAAAGCGCTGGCTGATGCGGCTCGCGAAGCCGGTTTGCAGTTCTAAGCAGACTGGAATTAAGTATGGCTAAGTTTCAAGCTAAATCGCAAAACGACGCTCCAGACGATGGTCTGAAGGAAAAAATGATCGCGATCAACCGCGTGACCAAAGTGGTGAAGGGCGGCCGTATTCTCGGTTTTGCCGCACTCACCGTGGTCGGTGACGGTGATGGTCGCGTTGGCATGGGCAAGGGCAAGTCGAAAGAAGTGCCTGCAGCCGTGCAAAAGGCCATGGAAGAAGCGCGCCGCAACATGACCAAGGTGTCATTGAAAAACGGCACGCTGCACCACAATGTGTTCGGTCACCACGGTGCAGCCAACGTCATGATGGCGCCGGCTCCCAAGGGTACCGGCATCATTGCTGGCGGTCCGATGCGCGCAGTGTTCGAAGTCATGGGCATCACCGACATCGTGGCCAAAAGCCATGGTTCGAGCAACCCGTACAACATGGTGCGCGCCACCATGGATGCACTGAAAAATTCCACCACGGCTTCCGATATCGCGGCCAAGCGTGGCAAATCAGTCGAAGAAATCTTCGGCTAAGGCGGACAGTGAAATGACCAAAGAAATCAAAGTAAAAGTCCAGCTGGTTCGCAGCCCGATTGGCACCCAGGAATCACACCGCGCTACCGTGCGTGGTCTGGGCCTGCGTGGCGTCAACAGCGTCAGCGAATTGCAGGACACGCCCGCAGTGCGCGGCATGATCAACAAGATCAGTTATCTGGTCAAGGTTATCTGAGCGGAGACTCATCATGGAATTGAACACAATCACGCCTGGCCAGGGCGCCAAACATGCCAAACGGCGTGTCGGTCGCGGCATCGGCTCTGGCTTGGGCAAAACGGCCGGTCGTGGCCACAAGGGACAAAAATCCCGTTCGGGCGGCTACCACAAGGTAGGCTTCGAAGGCGGTCAAATGCCTATGCAGCGTCGCTTGCCCAAGCGTGGTTTCAAGTCACATCTGCTGAAATTCAATGCCGAGGTCACCCTCACGGCACTGGAACAGCTCGGTCTGGCCGAAGTGGATCTGTTGACCCTGAAGCAGTCTGGCCTTGTGGGTCAGATCGCCAAGAACGTCAAGATCATCAACACCGGATCGCTGTCATTGGCGGTCAAGCTGACGGGTATTTCTGCTACGGCAGGTGCCAAGACCATCATTGAAGCCGCTGGCGGCTCCATCGCTTAATACTTGACGGAACCAATCAGTGGCAACCAACTCGGCTCAAATTGCAAAAACCGGCAAGTTCGGCGACTTGCGCAACAGGCTTGTGTTTTTGCTGCTGGCGCTGGTCGTGTACCGTGTCGGTGCGCATATTCCAGTTCCAGGCATTGACCCCGGTCAATTGAAGGAGCTGTTCAAGGGCCAGCAGGGCGGCATATTGAACTTGTTCAATATGTTCTCCGGTGGTGCCTTGTCAAGATTCACGGTGTTTGCCTTGGGCATCATGCCCTACATCTCGGCTTCCATCATCATGCAGCTGCTGACTTATGTGGTTCCCACATTCGAGCAGATGAAAAAAGAGGGTGAATCGGGCAGGCGCAAGATCACGCAGTACACACGTTACGGAACGCTAGGGCTTGCCCTGTTCCAGTCGATGGGTATTGCCGTTGCGCTGGAAAGCTCGCCTGGTTTGGTGTTGATGCCTGGTTTCGGGTTCAGGATGACAGCAGTGTTCAGTCTGACAGCGGGAACAATGTTTCTGATGTGGTTGGGCGAGCAGATTACTGAGCGTGGCTTGGGCAACGGTATCTCAATCCTGATTTTTGCAGGTATTGCGGCTGGTTTGCCAAGTGCACTCGGTGGTTTACTGGAACTGGTGCGTACTGGTGCCATGAGCATATTGATTGCCATCGTGATCGTTGCGGTTGTTGTGCTGGTAACGTACTTTGTTGTGTTTGTTGAGCGAGGTCAACGCAAGATTCTTGTGAACTATGCCAGGCGACAAGTTGGTAACAAGGTTTATGGTGGACAGTCATCGCATTTGCCTCTGAAGCTGAACATGGCAGGCGTTATTCCTCCCATTTTTGCTTCCTCGATTATTTTGCTGCCAGCAACGGTGGTGGGGTGGTTTAGCACGGGTGAAAGCATGCGCTGGTTGAAAGACATCGCCAGTACGCTGACGCCGGGTCAGCCGATTTATGTGATGCTGTACGCCAGTGCGATAATCTTTTTCTGTTTCTTTTACACAGCTTTGGTATTTAACAGCCGTGAAACTGCAGACAACCTGAAAAAGAGCGGGGCGTTCATTCCGGGAATTCGTCCAGGTGATCAGACGGCACGCTACATCGACAAGATTCTGGTTCGCCTGACATTGGCAGGCGCGGTTTACATCACCTTCGTATGTTTGCTGCCCGAGTTTTTGATTTTAAAGTACAACGTACCGTTTTATTTTGGTGGAACGTCGTTGATGATTATTGTTGTGGTCACTATGGATTTCATGGCTCAGGTTCAGAACTACATGATGTCGCAGCAGTATGAGTCGTTGCTGAAAAAGGCCAATTTCAAGACGTGATGTCCTGATTGACCTGACGATTTATGGCGAGCACATGGTGTGTTCCGTTCCAAGTAAGCACAGAGTGAAAGTTTAGGAGAAAAAAATGAGAGTTTCAGCTTCGGTCAAGAAAATTTGCCGCAACTGCAAAATCATCCGTCGCAAGGGCGTTGTCCGCGTGATCTGCACAGATCCACGTCACAAACAGCGCCAAGGCTGATTTTTAAGAGATTTAGAGGACGCACATGGCACGTATCGCTGGTATCAACATTCCGCCGCAGAAGCACGCCGAAATCGGCTTGACTGCAATTTTTGGCATTGGTCGCACACGCGCTCGCAAAATTTGCGAAGCCTGTGAAATCGACTATGCCAAGAAAATCAAAGATCTGACCGACAGTGACCTGGAAAAAATCCGGGACCACATCGCTCAGTTCACCATCGAAGGCGATTTGCGTCGTGAAACCACGATGAACATCAAACGCCTGATGGACATCGGCTGCTACCGTGGCTTCCGCCATCGTCGTGGCTTGCCCATGCGTGGCCAACGCACCCGGACGAACGCCCGTACCCGCAAGGGTCCGCGTAAGGCCGCTGCGTCTTTGAAGAAATAATTGAGAGGTCGTCATGGCAAAATCACCCAATAACAGCGCCGCACAGCGCGTTCGCAAGAAAGTTCGCAAGAACGTGGCCGACGGCATTGCCCACGTCCACGCTTCTTTCAACAATACCATCATCACGATCACCGATCGCCAGGGCAATGCCTTGTCATGGGCGTCATCTGGTGGTCAAGGTTTCAAGGGTTCGCGCAAATCGACGCCTTTTGCCGCACAGGTTGCTTCAGAAGTCGCCGGCCGCGCCGCCATCGAACAAGGCATCAAGAACCTTGATGTCGAAATCAAGGGACCTGGTCCTGGACGTGAATCTTCTGTTCGTGCGCTGGGCGCGCTTGGCATTCGGATTAATTCGATTGCTGACGTAACACCGGTTCCGCACAACGGCTGCCGCCCACAAAAGCGTCGCCGCATTTAAATCGTGCTGTTTCGCCCGGCCGCTTGCTCAGCAGGCGGTCGGGCGCCAGCATTTTCACCAAGCCCACCGCCATCAGGTTCACGCCGAAGGCTCCTGCAGAAATTGCAGCAGATGACAAAAGGATATTCAAGTGGCACGTTACCTCGGCCCCAAGGCCAAACTATCACGCCGTGAAGGCACCGATCTTTTCCTGAAAAGCGCCCGTCGCTCGATCAGCGACAAGGCAAAATTCGACTCCAAGCCAGGTCAGCATGGCCGTACCTCCGGTACGCGCACTTCCGACTACGGTCTGCAACTGCGTGAAAAGCAGAAAGTCAAGCGCATGTATGGCGTTCTTGAAAAGCAGTTCCGCCGCTACTTCGAAGAAGCTGATCGCCGCCGTGGCAACACTGGCGCCAATTTGCTGTCGGTGCTGGAATCGCGTCTGGACAATGTGGTTTACCGGATGGGTTTTGGATCGACACGCGCTGAAGCGCGCCAGTTGGTTTCCCACAAGGCAATGACCGTCAACGGCCAGTCGGTCAATATTCCATCTTACATGGTCAAGGCCGGTGATGTGATTGCCGTTCGCGACAAGTCTAAAAAGCAGACGCGCATTGCTGAAGCGCTCGAACTTGCCAAGCAGGTTGGCCTTCCTGCCTGGGTGGATGTCAATGCTGACAAGGGTGAAGGTACCTTCAAGAAAGTGCCTGATCGTGACGAATTTGCTGCCGACATCAACGAATCGTTGATCGTCGAGTTGTACTCACGTTAATTTTTTGTTCCTGGCGGGCACGCTTGCCGTGCCGCCAGGTGTGCTTCGCCAGCCTTATCGGTGTAATGAGCCGAGGGTATTGAGAGGAAGACTGCATGCAGACTAATTTGTTAAAACCAAAAACTATCAATGTTGAGCAGCTTGGCGCAAACCGCGCCAAGGTGACTCTCGAGCCTTTTGAGCGTGGTTACGGCCATACGCTGGGCAACGCGCTGCGTCGTGTACTGCTGTCATCCATGGTGGGCCATGCTGCAACTGAAGTGACTATCGCCGGTGTTTTGCATGAGTACTCTTCCATTGACGGTGTCCAGGAAGATGTTGTCAACATCCTGTTAAACCTCAAGGGTGTAGTCTTCAAACTACACAACCGCGATGAAGTGACTTTGAGCCTCCGCAAGGATGGCGAAGGTCCGATCACTGCGGCTGATATCCAGACGCCTCATGATGTTGAAATTGTCAACCCTGACCATGTGATCATGAACTTGTCGCACGGCGGCAAGATTGACATGCAGATCAAGGTCGAGAATGGTCGCGGCTATGTGCCGGGTAACGTCCGCCGTTATGGTGACGAGTCGCCAAAGTCGATTGGCCGCATTGTGCTCGATGCTTCTTTTTCTCCGGTCAAGCGCGTCAGCTACACCGTTGAAAGTGCCCGCGTTGAGCAGCGTACGGATCTGGATAAACTGGTTCTGGAAATTGAAACCAATGGCGCAGTAACTGCAGAAGACGCGGTTCGTGCATCAGCCAAGATACTTGTTGAACAACTGGCTGTATTTGCCCAGTTGGAAGGCAATGAATTGGGCGCAATCATCAATGATCCGGCGCCTCGCAGTTCGCAGCAATTCGATCCCATTCTGCTGCGCCCAGTCGATGAACTCGAACTCACGGTGCGTTCGGCAAACTGCTTGAAAGCAGAAAATATTTACTACATTGGCGATCTGATCCAGCGCACCGAAAATGAGCTGCTCAAGACTCCCAATCTGGGACGGAAATCTCTCAACGAGATCAAGGAAGTATTGGCCTCTCGCGGCCTGACACTGGGAATGCGTCTTGAAAGCTGGCCTCCTGCCGGCCTTGACAAGCGCTGATATTTAAAACTCTCGTCTTTCGATGAGAAAGTGCACGGGCAGTACCTGATACGGCTGTTTCGATATTACATAAAGGAAGCACTATGCGACACGGACACGGACTACGTAAATTAAACCGCACCAGCGAGCACCGCCTCGCCATGTTGCGCAACATGATGAATTCGTTGCTCCAGCACGAAGCCATCAAGACCACGCTGCCAAAAGCCAAAGAGCTGCGCCGCGTGGTTGAGCCCATGATTACCCTGGCAAAAACGCCAACCCTGGCCAACAAGCGCCTGGCATTCGACCGTCTTCGCGACCGCGACATGGTTGTCAAGCTGTTTGCTGAACTCGGCCCACGCTACCAGACCCGTCCAGGCGGCTACACCCGTATCCTGAAGATGGGTTTCCGTGTTGGCGACAATGCGCCTATGGCTTTGGTTGAACTGGTTGATCGTCCTGATGTTTCGGAAGAAATTAAAGATGACGCAGCAGCTGCAAAGTAAGCTATAATAATCAAATACCGCGCGGTGGAGCAGCCTGGTAGCTCGTTGGGCTCATAACCCAAAGGTCGTAAGTTCAAATCTTGCCCGCGCAACCAACATCTGGTTGTTAAAATCAGTACAAAAAGCCTACTTTATGTAGGCTTTTTGCTGTCTGTCTGCTATTACGCCAAATCAGTACGCTGTTTCTTTTTAGAGCGGTTTCGTTGTAACCAGCAAAGGAACTGAGAACGGCCAGGTCGATCAAAGGCTGATTTGGAGGTCATCGATCATGTCGTGGCGAAATGGACAAGCCTATGCACAGGATTTGCGCGACCGGGTGCTGGCCGCGCCAGGCGTGCTGCGCGAGGTCGCCGAGCGCTTTGGCGTGAGCCAGGCCTATGTCTGCCGGGCGCGGGCACGCCGCGAGCGGCTCGGCCAGACGGGCCCGGGCGCGCAGCATAACCACATGCCGCTGCGCCTGGCCGCGCTGGAGGGCGCGCTGCGCGAGCAGGTCGCCAGAGCGCCGGCGCAGACGCTGCGCGAGCTGCGTCAGTGGGTGCGTGCCGAGCACGGCATCGAGGTAGGCACCACCACGATGTTCAAGACCCTGAGGCGGTTCGGGCTGACGCTAAAAAAAAATCACCCTGCACGCGGCCGAGCAAACGCGGCCCGACGTCGCCCAGGCCCGCCAGGACTGGAGCGCCAGACAACCAAGCCTGCCGGCCGCTCGGCTGATCTTCCTCGATGAGACCTGGGCAACCACGGGCATGGCCCCGACGCGGGGCCGCTCGCCGCGGGGCCAGCGCTGCCGGGGCTTTGCGCCCGCCGGCCACTGGCGCACCACCACGTTTGTCTGCGCGCTGAGCACCCAGGGGCTTCGGGCGCCCCTGGTACTTGACGGCCCCCTCAACGGGCCTGCCTTTCGCGCCTGGGTCGAGCAGTTTCTCGTGCCCGAACTGCGGCCCAGCGACATCGTGGTAATGGACAACCTCAGCGCCCATAAAGTCGCCGGCATCCAGGCGGCCATCGAGCAAGCCGGGGCGACGGTGAAGTACCTGCCGCCCTACAGCCCGGACTTCAACCCCATCGAGCAGGTCTTTGCCAAGCTCAAGGCGATGCTGCGAAAGACCCAGGCCAGAACCGTCGATGCCTTGTGGAGCGCCATTGGCCAATTGCTCGACCGGTTTGGCAGCGCCGAGTGCGAGCGCTACGTTCGCCACTGTGGCTATTGCGGGTCAGGGTGAAGCCGCTCTAGCGGTCTTGCGCGCCTCATAATGCGTCATCAGTGGCGTGACTGAAATACCATGCGCAATGACTGATGCAACCACTACGGATAGCGCCATCGACAGCAGACGGTCGGCCAGCACCGGCTGAATGCCATGGTTGATGGCATAAAGCAGGTAATACAGCGAACCGATGCCGCGTATCCCAAACCAGCTTATCAAATTCCGCTGCGAGCCCTTGACTCGGGTGCCGAGCAGGCCCATGTAAACCGCCAGCGGGCGAACCAGCACAAACAGCACAGGAACGAACCACAGTGCGTCGCGTTCAAACTCAACCGTTGCCAGCAGCACACCGACCGCCAGAACAATCCCGACCTCGACAAAACTTTCAAGCTGGCTGTTAAAGCGCTGCACTGCATTCATCATGTTGGCTGGCGCTTCGGCACCGGATGCAGCCTGCTCGTCAGGGCTCAATCCGGATACGGATTCCGGAATCTCAGCCTGCTCGGAAGGCCGTGCTGATTTGCCCTCGTCAATACGCCGCAATGCCAGTCCAGCGGCGAAGACCGCCAAAAAACCGTAGCTGTGGCAGAGCAGGGCGACGCCATAGGTCAGTCCAATCAGGCCGAGTGCGATGAATTCGTCAGACCTCAGGGCTTCCCGGTGGCGTACACGCAAATAGATGATGGCGCGGCCCACCAGCGTGCCCAGCAGGTAGCCCAGGCCCAGGCCGGCTGTGATGGCCCACAGCACATCAACCATCCACCACCGCCAGCCGCCTTCGCCCAGTTCATGCACGCCCAGCAAGCCCAGTCCCAGCATGACAAAAGGAAACGCCGTGCCGTCGTTCAGCCCGCCTTCGCCGGTCAGGCCAAAGCGCAGCCGGTCGCGGTCACCGGGGTTGGACACTTGCACATCGGATGCGAGAACCGGGTCGGTCGGTGCCAAGATAGCCCCCAGCAGCACTGCGGCCCCTAGCGACAGGCCCAGTCCATAGAAACCCAGCGCCGTAATCAGACCCACGGTCACGATCATGGAGACAGTGGCCAGTTGCACCGGGATTCGCCAGCGCCGGTCGCGCAGCGGCAATTCGAGCTTCATACCGGCGGTGAAAAGTGAAATCAATACGGCAATTTCAGTTACCCGCTCCAGCAGCACCTTGTTTTCCAGGGCATCGATCTGGAGCAATCCCAGGCCCAGCGGACCGATGGCGATGCCGACCCCGAGATAAAGCATGGCGGCGCTCAGTGGCAAACGGGAGAGGAAGGAACTGGCCATCGTCATGATAATCAGCAACAAGCCAATGATCAGGATACCCAGCGTGAATGCGTTCCCCTCAATCATTGAAAAACCCTGGGATCAAGGATGGAGGCCTGGAAAATTAGTGCAATCATCCCTTCAGCTTAAGGGAATCAGCCATGGCTGAACAGCCGCATATTCTCACGGGCCAAGGTGATACCAGGATTCAGGGTTAACCGTGATTTTTGATGAAATAGGCCTGTAGCGCAATAGAAATAAGCATTGCATGCTATTAAAAAAATAGCATTTAATCCCGTTAAACCCTTGAATTTACCAGTCCACCAGACTCAGGCCCACGCTCAGCACATTGCGCCGTTTGTTGTAGTCCAGCAGGCTGTCGCCATAGCCGTTGAACAACTGGACGTGGTAGCGCAGGCCGGTGTAGTTGGGCGAGGCTGCCGGCGCCATCATCCAGTCAATCCGGGTCGAGCCCTTGGCTTCGCGGTGCAGCGAGTGCCGCAGCGTCACGCCCAGGGTGTTGGCTTTGTTGATCTGCCAGGTGGCATTGAGTTCGGCGCGGCCGATGAAGTTTTCAATCCCGGGGTTGTCGTCATCGGCCGGCGATTCGTGCATCCGGTCCCAGATGCGGCCCTGCAGGCGCAGGCTGGACTCCGGGCCCAACACTTTTTCCGCCGCGCCCATCAAATAGGTGCGGTTCCAGCTGCGGGACAGTGGTTCTGACTGGCCGTTGGACTGGTGCACCAGCCCCACGCCCGAGAGCCGGTAATTCCAGCCGCCGGGCAGCGCAATCTGGTGTGGGTAAATATAGACGAGTTCCGGCTCATGGTCGGTGGTGCGGAACGGCCGCGACAGGCCACCGTTGAACAGTTGCCAGTAGCTTTGCTGGCTGTAGCCAAACCAGAGCGAATCCTGGTCATCCTCGTCGGAGTCGCCGCTTTTGAGCAGACCCTTGGCAATCTTGGTGCGTACCGACAGCTGGATCTTGGTTTCGGCATGGCTGTAATCCGGTGGCGACCCGGCCCCGATCACCGGCGGCGGATTGACGCCGCCCGACATGACGAAAGCCAGGGAAATGGGCCGATAGCCGCGAATGGCAAAGGTGTCGCAGTCGGTGCCGCGCTGCAGCTCCCAGAACCTGGACAGCTCTGAATACTGGGTGTTGCGGCAGCCAATGGGCTTGCCGTCAGGCGCCTCGGTGTTGAGAGAAGGCAGCAGCAGGATCTGCGTCGCGGGTTCCCCGGTGGCCGGATTGGCCGGCGCAGTGGTCATGGATGCCGGCGGCGTATTGGCCGGCAACTGTGATTCGGCCCATTGCTGAAAACATGTCAGCTGTGCGCTGGCATTGTCCTTGATGGCCTGGCACACCTGCCAGCCGAGGCTGGAAGGGCGGTTGGCCGGAGGTTTGGCAGCCGGAGTGGTTTGGGCTTGCGCCAAACCGCCCGCCAGCAGTCCGGCCATGAACAAAAGGCTGTTCAGGGGCAGGAGTTTGAAAGTCATGGGTTGGGCAGTCATCATTCGTTGGGTTCAGGACTGCAATCAGGGCAGTTTTGTCAGTGTGAAAAAGACCTCAGGCGCATCGGGCGCGGCGCTGCGGCTGGTATCTTTCCAGCGGCCCTGGTACACCTGGCCGCACGAGCCAGCTTTCATTTCACCGTTCCAGGTGCCGGTGATGCTGATGTTGTCGGACGATTCGTCAAGCAGCAGCATGCCTTCATCAAGGTCGCCGGCCAGCGCGGCCTGGGCTGAATGTCCAGCGATGGCCGCCGTGCCGGCAGCACGGCCCAATTCGCGGCTGACCGTGCCGGCCAAGCTTTCCGAGAATTCGGCGTGGCGCTTGAGAAGCATCGTGGCCCGCTCGGGCAGTCCAGGCGGCGGATCGGTAAAGCGGACGGCCCAGCGGCCATGCAGCTGTTCGGCTTTCATGCCGTGAGCCGGCGGGCATGTTGATTCAGGCTTGTTTTGGGCATTTGCGCAGGCTGCAAGGGCGCTGAATGCTACTAAAAAAATAGCGAGTCGGAGGATTTTGGAATTCATGGGTCGGTCAAGGCCTTGGTCGCGGCGCAAGGCGGTTCTGTCGAAAAGAAGAGTCTGCGGTGCCAGCGAGGCCATCAATGTCAGGCCGGCAATGGTATCTGAAAGCAGATTCTTGCAGTTTGACAAGGGCAGGAGACCCAAAAATCCTGGCTTACCGGCCTTCGTAAGCCGCTTTCGCCGCTGCCGCCGCGGCCAGCCCATCGGCGGATTTCTTGGCGAATTCGGCGCGCAGGGCCTTGAGCTTTTCGCGCGGGTCTTCCTTGATGGTCGCCTTGTCCAGCGCCATTTCGGCGATGAAGCGGCTGGGCACGCCGGCGATCAGGTCGCGGCCTTTCTTGCGCTTGCGCAGCCAGTCCACGGCCAGCGTGCGCTGGGCTCTAGTGATGCCGACATACATCAGGCGGCGCTCTTCCTGCAGGCGCAGCGCGATGCTGTCGGTGTTCTGGCCGTCGTCGTCGTCCAGCTTGAAGGGCAGCAGGCCTTCGTTGACACCGGCAAGCACCACATGCGGCCACTCCAGGCCCTTGGATGCGTGCAGCGTGGAGAGCGTCACGACGTTCTGGTCGCCCTCGCGCTCGCTGATGGTGGACAGCAGGGCAATCGTTTGCACCACTTCGAGCATGGTCTTGGTCGGTTTTTCAATCGTCGCGCCCGAGGTGTCGTCAATCTGGCCGCCGCAGCGCTGGGACATCCAGTCGCAAAAATCCATCACGTTGCTCCAGCGCGCGCTAGCCACCTTTTCGCTGTCCTCGCCGTCGTAGAGGTGCTTTTCGTAGTCGATTTCCTTGAGCCAGTCGGTCAGGAAAATGCGTGCATCTTCCGCGCCCACGCATCGCTTGGCGCGGTATTCGAGGTCGTTCAAATAGCGGCCAAATTCCTGCAGCGAACCGACCGCCTTGGCCGGCAGCACCGAGCCCAGCGAATTGCTGAACAGCGACTCGAACAGGCTGAGCTTGTAGGTGTCGGCAAAGGTGTTCAGCGCGCCCAGCGTGGTGTGGCCAATGCCGCGCTTGGGCGTCTTGATGGAGCGGATGAAGGCCTGGTTGTTGTCGTTGTTGACCAGCAGGACCATCCAGCTGCACAGGTCCTTGATCTCGGCGCGGTCGAAAAAGCTTTGGCCGCCCGACACCTTGTAGGGAATATTGGCCTTGCGAAAGGCTTTTTCGAACGGCTTGGCCATGTGGTTGGCCCGGTACAGCACGCAAAAGTCCTTCCATTCGCGGTACTGCCTGCCTTCTGGCAGCAGGCTGCCTTCGGCGCGCAGGCTCTGGATGCGGGCCACCACGCGTTCGGCCTCGTGCTCCTCGCTGTCGCAATCGACCACCCGCACCGGCTCACCTTCGCCCAGTTCGCTGAACAGGGTTTTCGGGAACAGCTTGGGGTTCGGGCCGATGACGTTGTTGGCGGCGCGCAGGATGGCGCTGGTCGAGCGGTAGTTCTGCTCCAGTTTGACCACCTTCAGGGTCGGAAAGTCCTGCGGCAGCTTTTTCAGGTTGTCCAGCGTCGCGCCGCGCCAGCCGTAGATCGACTGGTCATCGTCGCCGACCGCCGTGAAGCGGCCGCGCTCGCCGACCAGCAGTTTGAGCACTTCGTACTGCGTGGCGTTGGTGTCCTGGTATTCATCGACCAGAACATGGCCGAGCGACGCCTGCCATTTGCTGCGCACGTCTTCATGCTCCTTGAGCAGCTTGAGCGGCAGGCCGATCAGGTCGTCGAAATCGACGCTCTGGTAGGCGGCGAGGCGCTCTTCGTAGTGGCCCATCACGCGCGCAATCAGGCGTTCCTCGTCGCCGCTGGCCTGCGCCTCGGCCTGCGCGGCGTTGAGTCCCTGGTTTTTCCAGGCGCTGATGGTCCATTGCCACTGGCGCGCCGTGGCCACGTCGGTGCTGCCGCCCGCATCCTTCAAAATGCTGGTCACATCGTCGCTGTCGAGGATGGAAAACTGCGGTTTCAGGCCCAGCGCCGCACCGTCCTGGCGCAGCATGCGCACGCCCAGCGCATGAAAGGTGCAGATCAGCACGCCCTTGGCCGACTTGCCGATCAGGCTTTTGGCGCGCTCGCGCATCTCGGCGGCGGCCTTGTTGGTGAAGGTGATGGCGGCAATCTGCTCGGGCTTCATGCCCATCTGGATCAGCCGGCCGATTTTGTGCGTGATGACGCGTGTCTTGCCCGAGCCGGCGCCGGCCAGCACCAGGCAGGGGCCGTGCAGGTAGTTGACGGCTTCCTGCTGGGCCAGGTTCAGGCCGTGGGCGATGGGCGATGCGGGAGAAGGTGAAGACATGCGGGCGGGGGAATCTGAAATGGCGCCAACGGCAGCGCCGAAATAAAGACCAGAGAAAGGCCAAAAGCAGCGGCCATCATAGCCAGTCGCTGGCCCGATCCTGTTTACTGCAGCAACTCCAGCAGCGTGCGCGCCACCACCTTGGTCGCGCGGCGCAGGTCTTCGAGGACCAGGTGCTCGTCGGCGCGCTTGGCGTTGCTTTCAAGCACCGTGCGCGGGCCGGCGCCGTAAATGGCTGCCGGAATGCCGGCCGCGCCGAACAGGCGCACGTCGGTGTACAGCGGCGTGCCTGATGTGGGAATGGGCTCGCCGAAGACCGCTTCGCCATGCTTTTGCAGCGCCTGCACCAGCGCGGCATTGCGATTGTCGGGTTTCCACGCTCCGGCCATCAGCAGGCGTTTGATCTCGACCGTGATGCCGGGCACGGTCGCGGCGGCATCAAGAATCACGCGGCGCACTTCGGCTTCGACCTCGGCGGGGTTTTCCTCGGGGATCATGCGGCGGTCCAGCCTGAGCGTGACCTTGCCGGGCACCACATTGGTGTTGGTGCCGCCTTCGATGCGGCCGACGTTGAGGTAGGGGTGCGTGATGCCTTCGACTTTGGAGGTGATGGATTGGTAGTGCTGGTTTTGCAAATACAGCGCCGTGAGGATGGCGGTCGCGCCCTGCAGCGCGTCGATGCCGGTGTCGGGAATCGCGGCATGGGCCATCTTGCCGTGCACGGTCACTTCCATCTGCAGGCAGCCGTTGTGCGCGGTGATGACCTGGTAGCTGAAGCCGGCGGCGATCAAGAGGTCGGGCCGGCTGAGCCTGTTTTTCAGCAGCCAGCCGGGGCCGAGTTCGCCGCCGAATTCCTCGTCATAGGTGAACAGCAACTCGATGCCGCCCTGGAGCGGCAGACCCAGCGCTTCAAGCGCGCGGACGGCGAAGGTGTAGCTGGCGAAATCGCTTTTGCTCACGGCCGACGCCCGGCCATAGAGCTTGCCGTCCACGATCTCGGCGCCATACGGGTCGTGTGTCCAGCCATCGCCGGGCGGCACCACGTCGCCGTGGGCATTCAGGGCAATGACCGGGCCGGGGCCGTACTGGCGGCGAACGACCAGGTTGGTGAGTGATTCGAGCCCGTAATCTTTCACTGCCTGCGTGGGCACCGGGTATTTTTCCACTTCGAAGCCGAAGTTTTCGAGCAGTTCGGCGGTGCGCTCGGCGTGCGGCGCATTGTTGCCCGGTGGCGTGTCGGTGGGCACGCGCACCAGCGCCTGCAGAAATTGCACTTCTTCGTCGAAATGGGCGTCGATCCAGGCGTCAAGCGCGGTGTTGTGGTTCTCAAGGGTCATGGAAATTCCGTGGCAAGTTGATCGAGCAGGTTCTGGAAGGCGCGCACGCACAGCTCGGCGTCGTCGTTGGTGATGGCTTCGAGCGGGTTGTGGCTGATGCCGGCGTTCAGGCCGCGAACGAACAGCATCGCCTGGGGCATGATTTCGTGCAGTTTCATCGCATCATGGCCGGCGCCGCTGGGCATGCGGAACACCGGCAGGCCGAGCGCTTCGACGGCCCGCTCCCAGCGCTGCTGCCAAGCGCGCGCGCTGGGCGCGGCGGCGGCGCGCATGGTTTCTTCGAGCCGGTAATGCAGGCCGCGCCGCTGGCAAAGGGCTTGCAGCTCATGGACGATGTCGGCGGCGCAGGCGTCGCGCACTTCATCGGTGGTCGCGCGAATGTCCAGGCTGAATTTGCAACGCCCCGGCACCACGTTGATCGAGCCGCCCGGCACTTCGAGCATACCGACGGTGGCCACGAGGTTCTCTGCACTGCCGCCGCGCTTCTCGACGTAGAGCGCGAGTTCCGCCGCCGCCGTGGCCGCATCGCGGCGCTGGTTCATCGGCGTCGTGCCGGCATGGCTGGCCATGCCGATGATCTCGCCGACGTAACGCACGCTGCCGTTGATGGAGGTGACCACGCCCAGCGGCAGGTCCAGCGCGTTGAGCACCGGCCCCTGCTCGATATGCACCTCGACAAAGCCGAGGTAGCGGGCCGGGTCGCGCCGGAGCGCGGGGATGTCGTCGATGCGCAAGCCGGCCTGCGTCATGGCTTCGCGCATCGTGATGCCGTCGGCGTCTTTCTGGTCCAGCCAGGCCGCATCGAAATGGCCGGTCAGCGCGCCCGAGCCGAGGAAGGTTGCCTTGTAGCGCTGGCCTTCCTCTTCGGCGAACCCGACGACTTCCAGGCCAAACGGCAGGCGCCGGCCCTGGCGCTGCAGTTCACGAACGCAGGCCATCGGCACGAAAATCCCCAGCCGTCCGTCGTACTTGCCGCCGTTGCGCACCGTGTCGTAGTGCGAGCCGGTCAACAGGCGCCTGGCCTGCGGGTCGCTGCCGTGGTAGATGCCGACAACATTGCCGACGGCGTCAATCGACACTTCGTCGAAGCTGCAGTCGTCCCGCATCCAGTGTGCCAGCTGCCGGGCGCAGGCCTGGTGCGCGTCGGTCAGGTAGGTCACGGTGAGTTCGCCGCGCTCAGCATAGCCCGGATCGCTGTGGGTGCCGAGCTGCTCGGCCCAGTCCCAGACCAAATTGCCCAGGTCGGGCGAGTGGCCGAATTTGTCATTGAGACGGATTTCGGCAATGCGGTGGATGTTGCGCAAGGCCTCGGCCAGCTCGAAATCGGGAGGGTTGTCCAGCCGGCGCGCAAAGGTGGCAATAATCTCTGGCTTGGCCAGCCCCAAGCCGCGCGGGCCGCGCACCGCCAGGATGAAGGGAAAACCGAACTTTGCGTTGTAGTTGGCATTGAGCTGGTGAATCCGTGCGAATTCCGCTGGCGTGCAGTTGCTCAGGCCGGCCTTGCCCTGTTCATGGCTTGATTCCGCCGTCAGGGTTTTGCTCAGCATCGCCTTGCCGGCGAGTTCAGGGTGGGCGCGGATCAGCGCGAGTTGCGCCTCCCGGCCGGACTCGCGCACGACCCGCACCAGCGCCAGCTTGAGCTGCGCCAGGCTGGCGAACGGGCGCTGCGCCCAGGCCTGCGCCGCGATCCACGGCGAATGTTCATAGCTGCCGTCCAGCAGCTGCGTGAATTCGGCCTGCGAGGCGGCGTTGAGCTGGTCCAAGGTGATGGTCATTTGCAAGCGCGCCAGACAAAGGAGGTTTCGGGGTTGAAGGGATGCACCTGTTTCCAGTGGCGGGCGATGTCGATGCGCCGGGTCACCCAGACGCGGTCGTGCTGCTCGATATGGTCGAGGAAACGCTGCAGCGCGCGCAGGCGGCCGGGGCGGCCCAGGATGCGGCAGTGCATGCCGATGCTCAGCATGGCCGGCCGCTCCTCGCCCTCGGCGTACAGCACGTCAAAGCTGTCGCGCAGGTAGGTGAAGAAATCGTCGCCCTGCGAAAAGCCCTGCGGCAGCGCAAAACGCATGTCGTTGGTGTCCAGCGTGTAGGGAACGACCAGCTGCGGCGCCAGCGAACCATCGGTTTTCTCGACCTGCAGCCAGAACGGCAGGTCGTCGCCGTAGTAGTCGCTGTCGTACTCGAAGCCGCCATGATCGGCCACCAGCCGGCGCGTGTTGGGGCTGTCGCGGCCGGTGTACCAGCCCAGCGGCCGCTCGCCGGTCAGGCGTTCGATGGCCTGCATGCCGCGTGCCATGTGTTCGCGCTCGGTGGCTTCGTCCACATTCTGGTAGCTGATCCAGCGCCAGCCGTGGCAGGCGATTTCATGGCCGAGTTCCATGAATGCCGCCGCCACGTCCGGGCAGCGTTCCAGCGCCATGCCAACGCCGAACACCGTCAGCGGCAGGCCGCGCTTTTCGAATTCGCGCAGCAGCCGCCACACGCCGGCGCGGGCGCCGTATTCGTAAATGCCCTCCATGCTCAGGTGGCGGTCGGGAAAGGCGGGCGGGTTGAACATCTCGGACAGGAATTGCTCGCTGCCGGCGTCGCCGTGCAGCACGGAATTTTCCCCGCCTTCCTCGTAATTCAAAACGAACTGCACCGCGATGCGGGCGCGGCCGGGCCAGTTGGCATGGGGCGGGTTGCGGCCGTAGCCGGCCAGGTCGCGTGGGTAGTTGGAGGGCATGGTCGTCGCTGGTTTTCAAAAAGTCATGAAGGGACTGACGGGAACGGTTTATGCATGATGAACGCATACGGTAGCATCCTAAAACACAAGCCGCCTGCCTGGAATGCCCTGACGAAGCAGCAAGCAGAAACCGGGCCGGCGCTGTTCATTTCAACCCGCAGAAAGCTTTTCATGGGCCACCTCAGCACCCACGTTCTCGATACCATGCACGGCTGCCCGGCGGCCGGCATGAAACTCACGCTGCAGCGTATGGACGGCGCGCATGTCGAAACCCTCAAGGAAGTGGTCCTGAACCAGGACGGCCGCAGCGACGGCGGCCCGCTGCTGGATGCTTCAGCCATGGCGGCCGGGCGCTACCGGCTGCTGTTCGAAGTCGGTGATTATTTCCGCGCCCGGGGCGTGGCGCTGCCCGAGCCGGCGTTCATCGACACGGTGCCGGTGGATTTCGGCATCGCCGATGCGCAAGGCCACTACCATGTGCCGCTGCTCGTCAGCCCCTGGACCTACTCGACCTACCGCGGCTCATGATGAGCGCCTACCTGCCCTATGCCCTGGACTGGGCCAATTTGCTGCTGCGCTGGGCGCATGTCATCACCGCGATTGCCTGGATCGGCTCGTCGTTCTACTTTGTTTTTCTCGACAGCAGCCTGACCAGGCCGGTTGATCCCGACCTAGTTGCAAAGGGCGTCGATGGCGAGTTGTGGGCGGTGCATGGCGGCGGCTTCTACCACCCGCAAAAATACATGGTGGCGCCCCAACAGATGCCTGACAACCTGCACTGGTTTTACTGGGAGGCCTACTCGACCTGGCTGACCGGCTTTGCCCTGTTCACGGTGCTTTACCTGTTCAATGCCGCGACCTTTCTGGTGGACAAGAACATTTACGACTGGTCGGCCGGTGCGGCGATTGCTGCCGCGCTGGGCTTTCTGGTGGCCGGCTGGGGGGTGTACGACACGGTCTGCCGGGTGTTCGGCCAGAAAAAAAACGGCGACCTGATCGTCGGCGCGGGCCTGCTGGTGTTTGTCGTTTTTGCCTCGTGGCTGGCCTGCCAGCTGTTTGCCGGGCGGGCCGCGTTCCTGCTGGTCGGCGCGATGCTGGCCACCGCCATGAGCGCCAACGTCTTCGTCTGGATCATTCCGGGCCAGCGCAAGGTGGTGGCGCAGCTCAAGGCCGGGCAGCCGGTCAATCCGGTCTATGGCTGGCGCGCCAAGCAGCGCAGCGTTCACAACACCTATTTCACGCTGCCGGTGCTGATCGCGATGCTGTCGAACCACTACGGCTGGCTGTCCGTGGGCGCGCAGAACTGGCTGGTGCTGGTGCTCTTGATGCTGGCCGGCGCGCTGATCCGCCACAGTTTCGTGGCCCGCCACAAGGCCGGGGTGCAGGGCAGGCGTGCGCCCTGGGAATACGCTGTTGCGGGCACGGTGATGCTGGCTGGCCTGGTGATCTGGATGGCGCCAGCGCCGCCGTCGGCCGCCGCCATCGCCGCAGCCGCCAAACCAGCCGGTTTTGCCGAGGTGAAATCGGTGATCGACCAGCGCTGCGTGATGTGCCACAACGCGCAGTTGCAAAACAAGGGCATTGCGCTGCACACGCCCGAATTGCTCGGGCAGAACGCGCAGGCGGTCTATCAGCAGGCTGTCGTGCTCAGGCTCATGCCCTTCAACAATGCCACGCAGATCACCGAAGACGAGCGCGCCGTGATCAAGCGCTGGTTTGAAGCGGGCGCGCCGGTGAACTGAGCGGCCGAAGCCATGTTCATGAAGGCTTTTAATAGCTATCTATTTGATAGCTATTTATGCCCGCTGGTATTGCGCAAACGGCCTGAATGGCTTGAAAAAGACGCGGCAGGCGCCGCGCCTAGGCGCCATTGGCTATTGCATGAACCCGATCCGGCCCTTGCTGGCCGCGCTGCGCGGCAGGTCATCGACCTTCAGCATGCCCCGGCTGGCCAGCCGCGCGTTGCCGAACGCGGCCATCAGGGCGCGGCGCATTTCACGCGGCACCAGGGTGGCCAGCTTGTCCAGCACATCGCTTGACGGCGCGTCATCGAAGCGCGTCCCCCAGTTGTGGCCGGCGCGTATCGACTGGTAGAGGCGCCGTGCGATATGCCGCGCCTGGCCGGGCGTGAGCGGCTGGATCTCGAACACATTCATCCGGTTCAGGATCGGGTTGGGAATGCCGCGCGCATCGTTGGCCGTCGTGATCCACAGCACCTGGCTGGCATCGATGGGCACTTCGGCGAACTCGTCCACGAAGGAAGAGGCCGTGTCGTGCTCCAGCAGGCTGTAGAGCGAGCCCAGCGGGTCGTACTGGGCGTCGCTGGCGGCCTTGTCGATCTCGTCGATCACGATTACCGGGTTGGCGTAGCGGCCGTCCACCAGCGATTCGAATACCTTGCCCGGCTTGGCGCCCTTCCACTGCGACGCCGAGCCTGACAGCAGCCAGCCGGCGGTCAGCGAACCCATCGAGACCAGGTTCATGCCGGTGCCGATCAGGTCGGCCACCTGCCGGGCGAAATGCGTCTTGCCGATGCCCGGCTGGCCCAGCAGCAGCATGGGCGTGACCTCCAGCCCGTCGGTGCTGTCGTGGCTCAGGGCCACATGGCGCCGCACGTCGTCCAGCACGTCGGTGAAGTTGGGCAGCGCGTCGTAGAGGGGGGCCATTTCGGGAATGCCGCTGGGCTTCATCTGGAAGCGCTCGGGGCCTCGCTCCAGCATGCGCTCGTAGGTAGCGCGCAAGTTGTCGTGTTCGCGGGGTTCGCTGTTTTGCAGCTTGCCCAGCTTGCGCTCGACATCAGCAATCTGGTAGACACTTCGCACCTTGGCAACGGGTAGCGTGAAGGTGGGCGCCTGGGGAACGACTTGAATGGATTCCATCGAGCACTCCTTGTTGTTGAGCAGCGTGAACTTTCATTCAAACACAACTTTGCCTTTTTCTCTTCAAGGCATTTACAACACTTGCGCAGGCTGACGGGTTAATGGTGCGCCTGATACCCGCGCCCTGGCTGCCGGCATGAGATTGACCCTTGATGCCTGTGGCCGGCGCGCTGGGCATGGCTGCGCGCGGTGCGTGATGGTCCACAATACGCCAGGCGGGGTGAAGCGAGACAACACAAAGCCTTCAGCCGCAGTCCCTTCTGCGGGACTCAGAACAAAAAAGGAGACCGCGTGAACATGACCGGCAGCAAGCTGATCCCTCTGTCAGGCACGGTACCGGGGACACCCGGCCGCAAGCGTTCCGATGAGGCGGGCCGTGCAAGCGAGGCACAGTTTCGCCTGCTGATGGACGCCATGCCCCAGATCGTCTGGATGATGCGGCCCGATGGCCAGGCGACTTACTTCAATCAGCGCTGGCTTGACTATTCAGGCTGGTCCCTGAAAGACAGTCTCGGCCACGGCTGGATTGGACTCGTTCATCCCGATGACAGCCTGCGGGTTTCCAGGCTTTTGGTGCAGGCCTGCGGCGGCGGCGAGCCGTGTGAAATCGAATGCCGGCTGCGCCGGGCCGACGGCGTCTATCGCTGGATGCTGGGCCGCACGGCTGCGCAATCCGATGCGGCAGGCCGGACGACCCAGTGGCTGGGCACCTTGACCGATATTGACGAGCTGAAGCAGTCCAGGGAGATTCTGGAGAAAGACCTCGCCATGAACCGGATCGCCGGCAGGGTGGCCCGCCTGGGCGGATGGGCGATTGAGCTGCCCGAGCGCAGGCTGATCTGGTCGGATGAAAACTGCCTGATTCACGATGTACCGCCCGGTTACCAGCCGACGCTGGAAGAGGGGATTGGTTTCTTTTTCCCGGAACACCGGGCCATCGTCGCCCGTCATGTGCAGGACTGCGCCGAGCACGGCATTCCTTACGAATTCGTGCTGCCCAAGCGCACCGCCACGGGCCGGCACATCTGGGTGCGGTCCATCGCCGAGGCGGTGCGCGATGAAGCGGGGAAAATTGTCAGCATCCAGGGCGCTTTTCAGGACATCTCGGAGCAAAAAGAGGCCGAGGCCCGCATGCTCGCCCTGGAGGCGCGGCTCACCGCCACGCTGGAAAGTATCACGGACGGCTTTTGCCTGATCGACAAGGACTGGAAGTTCACCTTCATGAACGGTCAGGCGCAGCGCATGCTCAAGCGCTGCCCGGAAGACCTGCTGGGCAAAATCCTGTGGCAGGAATTTCCGGAAGCCGTGGGCACGCGCATCGAGCGCGAATGCCGCCTGTCGATGCAGGAGCAGCGCACGATCCGCCTTGAAACCTTTTACCTGCCGCTGAAGACCTGGTTTCATTTCCACATCTATCCCACGGAGGCCGGGCTGGCGGTTTACTTTCAGGACATCACCCAAAGACGCACGGAGCAAGCCCAGCTGCGCCTGCTGGAAACGGCGGTGTCGCGGCTGAACGACATGGTGGTCATCATGGAAGCCGAACCCTTCGATGCATCGGGCCGGCGCATTGTGTTTGTGAACGATGCGTTCGAGCGCCAGACCGGCTACAGCCGCAGCGACATCATCGGAAAGACGCCCACGCTGCTCTGGGGAGCCAACACCTGCCACCCCGAGGTGGAACGCATCCTCAGTGCCATGGACAACTGGCAGCCCGTGCGCGCTGAAGTGGTCATTTACACCAAGGCCGGCAAGGAGCTTTGGGTGGAAACCGACATTGCGCCCATCGCCAACGTGTCCGGCAAATTCACCCATTGGGTGGCTGTCGAGCGCGACATCACCGAGCGCAGGCAGCAGCAACAGGAAATTCTGAGCCTCAATGGCGAACTCGAAGAGCGCGTGCTGCTGCGCACCGCCCAGCTTGCAACGGCCACCAGGGAGCTGGAGTCCTTTGCCTATTCGGTCTCGCATGACCTGCGCTCGCCCCTCAACACCATCCATGCCTTCAGCCAGTTGCTGCTGAAGATTGACGGCGGGCAGATCAGCGACAAGGGCAAGCATTACCTGGACCGGATCGGTGTGGGCGTCAAGCAGATGGGCGATCTGATCGAGGGCCTGCTGGCCCTTGCGCAACTGTCCCGCGAGCAGATCAAGTCAGAGCAGGTCGATCTCTCGAACATCGCCCGGCGCATCGAACAGGACTGCCGGGAGCGCGAGCCGCAGCGCCAGGCCCAGCTGCGCATTCAGGACGGCCTGAGCGCGCAGGGCGACGCCCGCTTGCTGTCGGCGGTCTTTCAAAACCTGCTGGGCAACGCGTGGAAATTCACGTCCCGGCAGTCGCTGGCGCATATCGAGGTGGGCAGCGAGTCGGGCGTTGATGGCGACACCGTCTTTTTCGTCAAGGACAACGGTGCCGGGTTTGACATGGCTTTTGCGCACAAGCTGTTTGGCACCTTCGAGCGTCTGCATTCGCCGGGGGATTTCTCGGGAACCGGCATCGGGCTGGCCACCGTGAAGCGCATCATTGAACGCCACGGCGGCCGCGTCTGGGCTGAAAGCAAGCTGAACGAAGGCGCGAGGTTCTTTTTTACCCTGGGCCGCAAGGATGGCGCTCAGACCAGCCGGGCCACCTGAAGCTCTTTTTTCGCGTAGGCGTAATACAGCGGGGCTGCGACCAGGCCCGGCAGTCCGAACACCGCCTCGCCGACGAACATCGCGGCCAGCAACTCCCAGGCTGCGGTGTTGGTCTGTTTGCCCAGTATCTTGGCATTGATGATGTATTCGGTCTTGTGAATCAGGATCAGGAAGACCAGGCAGGCCAGGCCGACCGCCGGAGACACCGAGACCCCGACGAGCGTGATCACGCTGTTGCAGATCAGGTTGCCGACAATCGGAATCAGGCCGGCGAAGAAGGTGAGCGTCACCAACTCGGCAATGTAGGGCATGTGCACGCCAAACAGCGGCAGCACCGCCAGCAGGAACACGGCGGTGAAGAAGGCATTGACGGCGGCTATCCAGAATTGCGCGACCACGATCTGGCGGAAGGCCTCGATGAAATGGCCGGCACGCATGCGAATCTCAAACCGCAGCGGTGCGCTG
This sequence comes from Polaromonas naphthalenivorans CJ2, assembly GCF_000015505.1. GTDB lineage: Bacteria > Pseudomonadota > Gammaproteobacteria > Burkholderiales > Burkholderiaceae_C > Polaromonas > Polaromonas naphthalenivorans. Next base: position 359,978 of record NC_008781.1, read on the forward strand.
GTCGGCATCCTGAAGGTGCCCTTGATCAGCGCGCCAACCACCAGGCCCACGTAAGCCAGCAAAAAGCCATGCAGGCCGGCCGTGCCAGCTCCTGTCAGCGCCTGGGCCTTCGATTTCAGGTAGGCGGCCAGCCAGACCTGGGCTTCGGTGAGTTCGTCGGGCAGGTGAATGGCCAGGTCGGCCGGGAGTTTCTGGCGGATTTCCAGCACGGTGCTGGCCAGGTAATGCAGCAGCGCCTGGTATTGCCCGACGACGCCGAAGGCCATGCCTTTGGCGTTGGCCAGCAAAACGCCCAGGCCAATCAAAGGCAAAAGGACGACCACGGCCGCCGCCAGCGCGGGGCTCAGCCGGGGTCCCCGGATGCGGCCTTCGCCGGCCAGCGCCACCACCAGGAGATAGCCCAGGCAAACCGCCAGCAAGCCGGGCAGCAGCCCATAGACAAGCGTGCCGACGCACAGCAGGAATGCCAGCACGTAGCTGGCAATCTTGATGGGCGCGGCGATGGAGATGGCGATGGGTTTGGGAGAAGGCGCGGGGGATATCTGTTTGGACATGGGGCGGCTGGGGGGTTGGATCAATCGCATGTAGCGCGTATCGCTGGCGGGCCAGAGGCTCGTGGCCCCGATTGTGCATGTTCCTTGCTCCAAGGGGAGAAGGCGTAAAACGGAAAATCTTCAAGCCGTGTTTGCTGGCAAGCGACACCTAGAATGAAGCCAAAACGCCTGCCGGGTTTCACATCATTTTTATGCCCGTATAAAAAACCTGAAAATTGGCGGAAAGCCAGTCTGCAAGCCAATCAAGGAAACTTTTATGGCCAGATCCAACCGCAGCCGTCGGTATATATCGCATGGTTTGTGGTATCCATTTCGTTGGATGCCAGCCACTCGCAGCCGGTGCAATCTTTCTCTTCCCACGTCATGAACAACTCGTCCAGCCTGAGGTGTTCCAGTTGCGGGTTTTCCGTATTCAATCGCCGTTACCCTAATTGCGAGCGTTGTGGCGCCCAACTGCCGCAGGATGTGGCTTACTCTCGTGAAGAGGTCGCCGCATTGCGAAAGCGGGACATGGACGAGGAGCTTGCGCGCCAGGCTGAAAAGCGCCCGTCGCCACCAGGCAAGAGTGGCGATGATAGTTGGCTCTATTTCAGTTTTTCGGGCGACTCCCCGGACAGTTCCTGCTCATCCGACGGTGGATCGTGCAGCGGCGCAGACTGAGGGATCAACGGCTATGCAACGGGTAACGTGTTATCCACGCTGACGACCAGCAAACTGACCTGAAACCCCCCTCAAATCGCAATCGGGTCCACGTCAATCGCCCAGCGCACCAGGCTTTTGAATTCCGCCTGCCTGCGGGTTTCAAACAGCAGCGGCTGCCAGGCGGCCAGAAAGCCCTGCAGCGCCTTGCGCGACGGGCTTTCGACCAGCATTTGCGCGCGCTCGATATTCGCCACGCGCTGGATCGTCATCGGCACGGCCGGGTAGGCCATGACGTGGGCATGGCCGGGCAGCTGCTGCGTCTGGGCGGCCTCGGCGGCGGCGTTCAGGAAACCCTGGGCGACTTCCTGGGTCTTGGCGTCGGCCCGTATCAAGGCTGAAAAACCGAACGGCGACAGGCCGGCCGCCTGCCGCTCGGCCAGTTGCTGCTCGGCAAAATCCGGGTAGTCGTGCCGCTTGAGCGCCTCGAACAGCGGATGGTCGGGGTGAAAGGTCTGCACCCACATTTCGCTGGCGGCGCTGCGCTGGGCATCGCGGCCGGCGCGGCCCGCCGCCTGCATCAACAGGCTGAACAGCCGCTCGGGGGCGCGGAAGTCGCTGGAAAACAGCGCGCTGTCGGTGTTGATGGCGGCCACCAGCGTGATGTGCCTGAAGTCGTGGCCCTTGGCGATCATCTGCGTGCCGACCAGCACATCGACCTCGCCGGCATGCACGCTGGCCAGCTGCGATTCGAGCGAGCCCTTGAGCCGGGTGCTGTCGGCGTCGATGCGGGCAATGCGCACCGGGCCGCCGTCCGGCCGCGTGACATTGGCCAGCAGTTCGGCCAGGTGTTCTTCGAGCCGCTCGGTGCCGCGCCCGACCGGGGCGATGTCGATGTTGCCGCAGCTCGGGCAGGCGCGCGGCACGCGTTCGGTGAAGCCGCAGTGGTGGCAGCGCAGCGTGCGGTCGATCTTGTGGAACACGCGGTAGGCGCTGCAGTGCGGGCAGTCGCTTTTCCAGTCGCAGTCGTGGCAGGCCAGCACCGGCGCATAGCCGCGCCGGTTCAGGAAAATCATCGACTGCTCGCCGCGCGCCACCCGCTCGCCGATGGCCGCCAGCAGCGGCGGCGCGATGACGCAGTGCTTGGGCTGGTGGTTCATGTCCACCCGCCTGACCGTGGGCAAGCCGCCCGGCTGACCTGCCGGGCTGGCCCCGATCCGCTCGTTCATGTTCAGGCGCTGGTAGCGGCCCACAATCGTCGCCTGCCAGCTTTCCAGCGAAGGCGTGGCTGAGCCCAGCAGCACGCGGCAGGCACCATGCGGATGCTCCCTGTCGCGGGTTTCCAGCCGGGCGCGGTACACCGCCAGGTCGCGCGCCGAGTAGCGCGCGCCTTCCTGCTGCTTGTAGCTCGGATCGTGTTCCTCATCGACCACCAGCAGGCGCAGGTTCGGCATCGACGCGAACACGGCCATGCGCGTTCCCAGCACCAGCCGCGCCTGGCCCGAATGCGCGGCCAGCCAGCCCTTGAGCCGTTGGGCGGGCGTGAGTCCGCTGTGCATCGGCACGACGCGCTCCCGGCCCAGATGGGCAAAGCGCGCTTCAAACCGGGCCTGCAGCTGCGGCGTGAGGTTGATCTCGGGCACCATCACCAGCACCTGCGCCTCGGGGTCTTGCTCCAGGACTTTGGCGGCGGCGCGCAGGTACACCTCGGTCTTGCCGCTGCCGGTGGCGCCAAACAGCAGCGCGGGCCGCTGTTTTTCACTGGTTTCAGCATCAAATTCGGCTATTGCGCACGCCTGCTGTGCGCTGAGTGCTATTAAATCAGTAGTGTCTTGCGGGTGGCTGGTGTCCACCACCGTCCGCTTGAGCCGGCGCGTCAGCTGCAGCGTCGTGAGGTCGCGCAACTGCGGCGGCAGGGCAGCCAGCGCCACCTCGCCGAGCGAGCGCTGGTAATAGCCGGCGGTAAAGGCCACCAGCCGGCGCCAGGTCGATGACAGCGGCGCCAGCCCGTCCAGCACGCCGGCAATGTCGCGGATGCTTGCTTCGGGCATGCCGCCGCTGTCCGGCAACACCTGCCACACCACGCCCAGCACCTCGCGCCTGCCAAACGGAACGCGCACCAGCGTGCCGGGGCGCAGCAGCAAGGCGCTGCGGTAGGTCAGCGGGCCGGCGATGGCGCTGTGCGCCGGCGTGGCAACCACTATCTGCAACCAGTGGCTCATGGAAAGCGCCTAAATCGGTGTAAACCCCTGAAAGCACATCCGGGCAGGTGGCTAAGTCCTTGATTCTTCACTGTTTTGGAGTTGTCCAGATTTTCTGTGGATAACTTTGTTGATAGTTTGTTGCAAGAGGCCGCAGAGCCTTGTAAATCAAGGCTTTCCTTAAATTGCCCGGCAAAAAGGCAATTTAAATTTTCCTTATAAATCAATGACTTACGTGTGCTATGGGTTTGATAGTGGGGTGCAGGAAAGCAACTCGACCTTAAATAGCTGTACCACAGGTTTTGTGTATAAGTCTGATGGCGGGCGCTATTTTTTTGTGGTAAAGGTGCCTGAAAACGCCCGAATCAGCCTTTTTGACGTTGCTGCACCCGGTTTTCAGCCCTGCTGTTTTCGCAGGCTGCGCGAGTGCGCATGCACCGCGCGCACCAGCACTTCGACGCTTTCAGGCGGCGTGTGCTGGCTGATGCCGTGGCCCAGATTGAAAATCTGCGTCGGTCCGGTTTGCGTCAGGTCGGTGTGTGGCGCGCCGAAGCTGTTCAGCACGGCGGCCACTTCGGCCTCGATCTGCGCCGGGTTGGCGAACAGCACGTTCGGGTCCAGGTTGCCCTGCAGCGCCTTGGCGTTCGGGCCGTTCTCGCCGACCAGCGCGCGTGCTTTGGCCAGGTTCACGGTCCAGTCCAGGCCCAGCACTTCGCAGTCGAGCTGCTTCATGGATTCGAGCCACTGGCCGCCGCCCTTGGTGAACACCAGGCGCGGAATGGTCACGCCCTTGTGTTCGCGCTTGAGCTGACTCAGCACGCGCGCGGTGTAGGCCAGGCTGAAGGTGTGAAAGGCCGCATCGGCCAGCACGCCGCCCCAGCTGTCGAAAATCATCACGGCCTGGGCGCCGGCCTCGATCTGCGCGTTCAGGTACAGAGCCACGGCGTCGGCGTTGATCGCCAGCATCTTGTGCATCAGGTCGGGGCGCTGATACAGCATGGTCTTGACCAGCCGGTAGTCGTCCGAGCCGCTGCCTTCGACCATGTAGCAGGCCAGCGTCCAGGGGCTGCCCGAAAAGCCGATCAGCGGCACGCGGCCACCCAGCGCCTTGCGGATCGACGTGACGGCGTCGAACACATAGCGCAGCTTGTTCATGTCGGGCACTTCGAGCTTGTTGACCGCCGCTTCGTCGCGCACCGGCGTGGCGAACCTCGGGCCTTCGCCGAGCGCGAACGACAGGCCCAGGCCCATCGCGTCGGGCACGGTCAGGATGTCGCTGAACAAGATGGCCGCATCGAGCGGGTAGCGCTCCAGCGGCTGCAGCGTGACTTCGGTGGCGTAGTCGGTGTTGGTCGCCAGCCCCATGAAGCTGCCGGCCTTGGCGCGCGTGGCCTTGTATTCGGGCAGGTAGCGGCCAGCCTGGCGCATCAGCCAGACCGGGGTGTGGTCGGTCGCCTGACGCAGGCAGGCACGCAGGAAAGTGTCGTTTTGAAGGGGTGCGAACATGGGGGGATTGTCTCAGGTGTGGGGTTGATGGGGCTGGCCGCCGGGCGGGTTCGGCTTTACCATGGTGGCGTCAATTTGTTCTTCGACCCGGAAAGGGATTCGTCATGCATATAAGTGACCAGGAATATTTTCGCAGCTGTATTGCCCGGGAGCGGCAACTGGCGCAACTGCTCGGCCATCGGCATATCGAGGAGTGCTACGAAAGCGCCGGAACGCTCTGGGACAACAACCAGGCCCTGCCGAAATGGACCCGCGACTGGCGGGCCTGCGGACCCTTGATGACCGAATACGGCATCACGGTCACGTATGGCGATGGGCCAGGGCATGGCGGGCTGGCGCGAATCGGCGCGACCACGGTGCATTTTACCGACCACCCGACGCGCGACCGGGCGGTGATGTACGGCATCGTGAAGGAGCTGATCTTCTTGATCGAGCATGGCAAGGTCGGCAGGCCGGTCCAGGCCGCCTGATCGTTTTCACTCTCTTTTTAGTAGCTGCTGGTGCCCGTCCTGATTGCGCTGGAGGCATAAAATGCTACTGAAAAATGTTGCGCCAACAATTTAGTGCAGCACTGCATTGAGCTTTTGTACGGCCACTTGGGCCGCCAGGCGCACGGCGCCTGCGCAATGCGAATCCGTGGCCGAGAGCAGCAGCACATGGTCATTGACCAGACGGCCAATGAACCACAGCCCACCGGGCGTCCACATCATCAACGCATCCACCCGTCCGGCTTTCAGCGCGGACAGGCAATCATCCACCTGTGCCACCACGCCTGCGGCGCAGGCCGCAGGCGTGTCTCCGCTGAACAGCCGGGTGGCCACCAGCACCAGGCCATCCGGCGTGGCAATGACGGCGCCGCCAAAAGACGGGCAACTCTCCTGCAGCGCATCCAAAATTTCCTGGCTATTTTTCTGCATCATGGTTTCTCTGTAGCGGCTGGAGCTGGCAACCTTGAACCAGATCAGCGCCCAGGCGCAGCATCACCGGATGCTTCAAGTCAATCCGGGAACTGGCGCAAAAATACAGCGTTCTGTCGGCAAAGCACAGCTGCATCCGAAATTGCATGGCCGACCCGTCATCCCGGGGCAAGTGCGCCGCCAGCGCCTGCGCCCGCTGCGCGGACAGGTCGGCCTGGGCAATACAAAACCCATCGTCAGAGGCCAGCATGATCTCGCCGCAGCCCCCGGAAATGTCGATTAAATCCTGCGCCAGACCCGCAATGCCCTGGCGCAAGCCCGCGCGCAGCGCCGGACTCGCTGCCGCGCACAGGGGCGCGGCGCCGTCTTGCACCTCGATGCTCGCCTGGCGGTTGAGCGCGAACAAGGCACGGGCAATGGCCTGAACCGGGTGGCACAGGGCTGATGCCAGCGCCTGCACATTCAGTTCAACGGCTGCGGGCGCCCCGAGCAAGTGTTCAAACAAGCGGCGCTCCAGGCTGGGCGGCCTGACGGACAGCCAGGTCAGCACACCGCCTGGCCGGGGCAGCAGGTAGCGGCTCATTCAGACCACGCGCCCAGCGCCTTGGCCCGAACGCATTTCAAGCCTCCCTGGGCTCGGTTAATTCGGACACCGCCCGCGCCGTGGTTCGGGTGTCGAGGATCAGTTGCCCCAGTTTCGCCGAAGGGGTGGCCGCCACGGCCAGAACACCGGTTTCGCCAGCCCGGGTCAGCAGCATGGGCCCCAGGCTGCCATCAAGGATGATCTGCCGCAGATCGCCCCTGCGGACCTCTTTGGCGGCGCGATTGGCCAGCGCCAGCAGGGACGCGCACATGGCGCCGAAACGATCGACATCGACCTCCCTGGACATGACGGAGGCAATGATCAGGCCATCATGAGAAACCAGCGCGGCCGCTTCCACCGTGTCCGAGGAAGCACACAAACTGCGCAGCGCCGCCCGGATTTTGCTGGCAGTCACTTCAGCTGAACTGTTGTCGAAATTCATATAAACAACCTATTCATTGCAAGCAGCCGTAGCGGCGCCGCCCGGCCGTCTTTTTTTCAAGCCGGCCATGGCGGCATTCCTCGACCTTAAAGAGACGATTCGATGGTGGGCATGGCCATGCGCGACTTGGTCAGCACCATGCCCAGGTTGGCGCCCTTGCGGCAGACAAAGCAGGCCACCTGCTGCTGGCGTTTGCCGCGCAGGAACACATGGATCAGGTTGTCGCTGTTGACGATGATTTCCTGGAAGTAGTGATGCTCATTGTTGTCGGGCAGGCCACGGGCTTTGCGGAAAATATTTTCAATCGCCGACACGTTGGGGCCCTGGAACAGGTCGGTCGTCGCGGCGGCCAGCAAGTCGAACACTTCGCCCGGGTGCGAATCCACGGATTTCATGCTCAGAATCATGCCGGAGGACAAGTCCACATAGCCTGCGGCTACGCATTCCGGAATGCTGGTGACTGCTTTTTGCAGTGCATTGTCAAGAGCGCTCATGGCGGTTTTCCTTTGGGATGGGTTGAGTTAAGAAGGCTTCTTCGCATTGAAGGCGGGGCTGGAAAACGGCTTGCCTGTCGGTGGATGCGCCACCAGCTGGGCAAACTTTTCCAAAAACTTTTCCTGTTCAATCGACTGGATCATCCTGGCCTCCAGGCGCCGCACCTGCGCCATCGCGCCTGCGCCGCCAACTTGTCCGGCCCCCAGCCAGATCAGGTACATGGCCAGCACCGTTCCGGTGCGTCCAAGACCGGCTTTGCAATGAACCGCCACCACTTCGCCGCGCTGAAGGCAGCGATCAATGCTTTCGCACAAAAACCAGGCCTGGGTCGATGTCGGGGCGTTCATGTCACGAATAGGCAGCGCCGTGCACTGGATGTCGTAGAGTGCCGCCAGCGTTGCATCGAAAGGGGTTTCCGTGAGGGAAATCAAGCGGGTGATGCCGGCATTGCGCAACGCGTTCAGATCCTGCTGCGTGTCATGCACGATGCCCGGCAAAGGCGTTCCGGCCAGCTTTCCTTCAATCAGCCAGACAAAGCCGCGAGGCCCGCAAAATGCGCTTTTTGCCGCCGGGTCTGGCTGCCAGTGCGGCATGGCCGGCCTTGCGGGCAAGGATGCGGCCGGCTGGACTTTGTCGGCCATAGCCGGAAGGCCGGGTTTCACCGACGCCTGCCGCGCTGGCTCGTGGGCGGCGGCAAGCGCATCGCCAGCGGTCTGGTCCGCGATTCCCGCCTCGGGGCAGGAGCCGCTGCGCAAGTAGTGCTGCGCCGCAGCGCTTTGCGGGCGCAGGAAGAAATCGTCCTTGGTCGCGCTTTCCTGGACCACGCCATCGGCCATCAGGACGACTTCCTGCGCAATCTGACGCGTCTGGGCCAGGTGGTGAGACACCATCAGCACCGCCCGTTCGCTCGCCAGGATTTCCAGCAGGTCCAGAACGGCTTGCGCGCCATCGGGCGGCAAATTCGCTGTCGGCTCATCGACCATGAGCAAGGCCGGCGCTGACAGGACCTGCCTGAGAATGGCGATGATCTGCCGCTCATGCGGCGGCAGGCCGATCACCGGAGTCGCCAGCTTGGCCGTCAGGCCGGCTTGCCCGGTTTTCTCCAGGAAATCGCGCACCATGTCGAGCTGCCGCGCACGCGTCAGGCTGGAGCGCTGCGGCAATTTGGTGACCAGGCTGTCCTGAACCGTGGCCATCAGGAAATCCGCTTTTTGCGCCACCATGGCCGGCCTGTGCAGCGGCGACAACGGCTCGCCTTCGTAAATGCGCTGGCCCCAGGTTCGCATCGAAGGGTTGGCATCGTTGAGCCCCGCCAGGCTGCGCAGCAAGGTGGATTTGCCGGTGCCCGAGGGGCCGAGCAACACCGTGCATCCCCTGGACGGGATCGACAGGCTCATGTCGAGCAAGATGGTGCGCGTGCCGAAAGCCACGCCAAATCCCTGAAGCACAAGAACCGGCTTCATCGCGCTGCCAGCCGAGGAATCACTTTGGGAAAGCGCGCCGCCATCTCCAGCTGCGCCACCATGACCAGCAACAAGCTGCGGACATGGCTGCGAAGGCGTGCATCCACCTCGATCACAGGCGGCATGACACCGTAAAACACAATTTTTTCCTGGCGCAGGTGGTCCTCGTAAATGCTCAAGGGCCGCTCGGGTTTCTCGTCAATGTGCGTGATCCCGATGACCATGGGCAGGCCATTTCCAGGAGCGCGCTCACGGATGGCCTGGAGGTAATGATCGAGTTCAGCCAGCGGGTCTGCACTGGCGTGGTTCAGCAGCAGCGCGACCCCTTTGGCCTGCAGCAGCAAAATGTCCCACATGAAGTCAAACCGGTCTTGCCCCGGCGCGCCATACAGCCGCAGCTTGTCATGGCCTGACAAATGCAGAACCCCGACATCCATCGACACGGTGGTGTGGGATTTGAGCTTGCGCACATCGTCAGTGGCGCGCACATCGGTATTGATCACTTCAATATCCGAAATGCTTTTGATGGCCTCGGTCTTACCCGAGCCCACAGGTCCCATGAACAAAATCCCCCATTCCATGAGCGGCCTACTTTCGGCTTGTCAGCCGTTGCCAGACTTTGCCCAGAAATGAGGAGGTCGCCGCAGGGAGTTCGGGGGTTTTCGCCGGCTCGGCACGGGGCCGCGCGGTTGGTTCGGCCGTCGCCGTGCCGCCCAGGGCACAAATGTGGCCTTTGTCGTAAAGCTTACGCAGCAGCGGGTAAGTGGTTTGAGGCGGCATGTCCAGCATCGCCGGAATCAGCATGCCGACCGATGGCTTGCGCGCCAGCAGCGCACAGATGCGGGTCACCTGCGGCGCGGTGTCGAGCAGCAGCTCTGACAGGGGCGGCCAGGAAGCCAGCTGCAAAATTCTGTGTTGCAGGTTGCTGTCAAGAAAAGAAATTTCATTTGAAAGAGTCTGCATTTTTGCCCGTCGGTAGATGTTGTGAACCGCCTTTTGTGACAGTTCTGTTACATATACCCTCGGTTATGCATGCTTCATGCCATCTTGTGCCGCCTGTAAAAATGACCTTGCTTTTGATGTTCAGCCTGGGATGCAGGCCTCAAGCGCCCTGCGCGTTGGTTGCCGCAGCGGCCGGGTGCCTGAGCAGCAGGCGTTCCAGCGCATTGAGCGTGTCATAGGACTCGGCGAAGTCGGCGAACAGCGCGGCGTTGTCGGGCGCGGCGGCCTGGCCGTGCCAGCCGGCGCGGAACGCCTCGAAAATCTCGCCAAAGCTTTTCCGGCCGTCGATCAGCCGCAGGATCTTGGCGCCGTATTTTCCGGGATTGACCATCACCGAGACGCCCGAATGCTGGTGCGTGAGCCTGAAGGGCTGGCCCTTGTTGCTGCCAAAGACCTGCGCCGCGATCTCGCCGGTCAGCGGCTCATGGTAGAAAAACGGAATGTAGGCGGCATCGCCATACGGCGCGGCGCACGCGGCATCGGGCGTGAGGTAGAGCGAATGCGTGATGATGTTGCCGATCATCAGCTCGGCCATTTCATACTGCTGGCGCAGCGGCAGCTGGCGCAACTCGGCGGCCATGGCGGGTGGCTTGGCTCCCAGCACCATGTGCGGCAAATACGGCGAGCGGCCGCGCTGCACATCGCTGAAGTTCAGGTGCATGCCGTGCTGGCTGCCCAGCCAGTCGAACAGCTCGCCCACCGAGTACGAGCGGTCCTGCGAATGCAGCAGCAGGTCGTAGATGCCGGCGTCGCCCATCTTGTGGTCGTGGTACAGCGATTCGCTGCCCATGAACCAGTTGCTGGCCGGCAGGCTGCCGAGCAGGTCGCGGGTATTGGCGATCTTGCGCTTGTCGTCGGCTTCCTGGCCGGTGCCCACGCCGTTGACCTGGCGCATCAGCGCCTGCATCTGGTACACCCCGGTTCGGCCGGTCGTGGCATACAGCATCAGGCCGATGGCGCCCTCGGGTTTGAGTGCGCTCAGCAGCACCCGCAGCCCCAGGTCCGGGTCGGCCAGGTGGTGCAGCACGCCGCTGCAGTTGATGTAATCGAACTTGCCCAGGCCCAGCGCGGGCAGGCTCAAGAGCGAGTAATGAGTCCAGGTGATGTTGGTCAGGCCCCGGATTTTGGCGCGCTCCTGCGCCACTACGATGCTGGCGTGGCTCATGTCCAGGTGGACGATTTCGGCATTTGTGTGGCGCAACTGCTCGGCCAGGAAAATCGTCGCGTCGCCGGTGCCGCCGCCGGCCACCAGCGCCCGGAAGCCGTTGCTGAACGACTGCTTTCCGGCAAAGCAGTAGTGGTTGATCATCGGCAGGTCTTCCAGCCAGGTCTGCACCAGGCGCTTGGGCTCGTCCTGCGGATTGCGGGGCGGATAGGGCAGGGCTTCGTACTGGCTTTTGACCTTGGGCAGGTGGTTTTGGGGCATGGGCGTCTTGAAGGAGTTGGGGGCTGGGAAAGGGATTATTGTCGGCGCGCCGGCTAGCTGGTGGCAGCACGCCGGTTGGCTGCCATCGCGCTTAATTTTCGCAAGCTTGCAAAGCGGCCACCCTTGTAGCTGCATCTACGATATGCAGGGGCTTATTCCTTGGCGGTGTTGGCGGGGCAAGATGATTCCACTCTACTATTGGGAATATGGAACCTGCAGCGTTTGGCCGAGATTCGGCCTGAACCTGCACCTAAGCAGTTGTTGGAAGTTGCCGGGTTTGCTGCTATTTTTAATGTAGCTAACCATTGAATAAGGAAAACGGTAAATGGCGGTTTTTGTAGTTGAAGTTTCCACGTTATGCCGCATTACCTTGCGGTATATACCACGTTAAAGGGCACAAATGGAACGCGGTGATGATCAAAGGACGAAAGAGGATATTGGGAAGTACGGCTGCAGTGTTATGCATGTGTTCGATGCCGACGGCGATCTGCCGTCCTTCGCGTACTCCATAGGGATTCAGCAGGAGACTGGCGCACCTGAGGCTTTTGTCATTGGCCTTAAGCGACCCATGGCCCACTCTGTCATCAACGAGTACAACAGACGGACTCGCGAGGGTGAACGGTTTGAGATTGGCAAATATTACGCCGGGTTTCTAGGTGGCTTTGAGGTATGCATAGGTGCGGTGCCACGATCAACCTACGACGAGTATTTTGGCCAAAACATCGATTTCTATGACGGGCGAGAATTCGACGTAGTTCAGATCATCTATCCGACCACCAAGGGAGTTTGGCCTTGGGCGCCTGACGCGTCAGAGGCGTTTATTCAGGGTCAACCCATACTCGCGAAGCAAGGTTAGACCCGTGCCCCTTAACATACCAATCGACACGGACCCAAAACAGCAGGCGGCGGCTTCGCCGCAATTTGTTGTGGTCCGGTCATCTTCACGTTAACAGCCGCTATCCCCATCACCGCACCGGCAAAAACTGCAAAAACGTCCCGCCCGCCAGGTTCTGCACATAGCTGATGACGGCGCGCCGGTATTTTTCGGTCACCACTTCGGCCAGCAGGTCGAGCCGGCCGATGACCTTGCCGAATTCGCGCTCGAAACTCAGGTTGCGGTCCAGGCCCGAGATGTCGTCGGCCAGCAGCAGCGGCTGGCCCGCAGCGTTGCGCCGGCTCGACAGCAGCCAGACGGCGATTTCGATGTTGCGCGCCGCGTTGTAGAGGTGTTGCGCGTCCAGGCTGTCAATCAGGTAGAGCTTGGTCTTGCCGCCGTGGGCCGTGACCAGCATGTCGGCGCTGGCCACGACAAAGGCCGCCACGCGGTCGCCGGTGAAGTCAGGGCTCAGCGCCAGCGACAGCGCCGCGATGTCGCGCTTGCCCTGCAGTTCGGGCCAGGGTGTTGCGCTGTCGATGGCCTGGCGCAGTTCCGCCAGGGCCGCTTCACGGCTGCTGGCACCGGACCGGCGCCATTCGGCCGGATTGCGCCGGTACAGCTTGTCGGCGATGCGCAGCAGGCTGTCCAGGTTGTCGCGCATGCCAAGGGTGGCCATGCGGTTCACGTCCGACTGGGCCAGCTCCGTCGGCCGCAGCGGCGCGACCTGCGCTTCGCCGCGCGTGCCGAGCACCGAGCTGCCGCAGCCCGCCAGCGCGGCCAGCAGGAAAACAAAAAGCGGCAGGGCGCCGCGAAACTCACGCACGTCTCAGCGCGCTGGCGCGGCCGGCTGCGCCAGCGGCTTGAGCAGGCCGCTGGACATCAGCACTCGGTGGTCAATCTTGATGCAGTGGTCCTGCACCACCAGCAGGCCGGCGGCTTCAGCCCTGGCGGCGGCTTCGGGGTGGGCGATGCCCAGTTGCATCCACACCGCCCTGGCGCCGATGGCGATGGCCTCATCGACGATGGGCGGAATGTCTTCGCTGTTCCTGAAGCAGTTCACCAGGTCGATTTTTTCGTGCCGGGCCGCTTCCTGCAGCGTGGCATAGGCTTTTTCGCCCAGCACCTCGGCGGCATTCGGGTTGACCGGAATGATGCGGTAGCCGGCGGCCTGCATGTAGCGCGCCACGTCAAAGCTGGCCCGGTGCGGCTTGGGCGACAGGCCGACCACGGCGATGGTGCGGCAATGGTTGAGGATGTAGGGAATGCGTTCAGCGGCGGGAAGGTGCTGCATCGTGTGGCTCCTGGTGGTTGGGGATGGCAAGGCTTGCGGCTGCGGGACGGGGCATGCGGCATGAACTCGTCACAGCTTGGCCAGTTCGGCCCTGACATCGCTCACGGACAAGATTTCGGACAATACCACCGGCGCGCGGCCGGGCTTGTAAAACACGTAAACCGGCACGCCGCTGCGGCCGAGTTCGGCCAGCGCCTTGGTCACGGCCGGGTCGCGGCGCGTCCAGTCGGCGCGCAGCAGGGCGACGTTTTTGGCGTCCATGTCGGCCAGCACGTCGGCGTTGGCCAGCGTGGTTTTCTTGTTGTACTGGCAGGTCACGCACCAGGCGGCGGTGAAATCGACAAACACGCTCTGGCCCTGCGCCGCCAGCTGCTCGACCCGGCCGGGCTGCCAGTCCTGCCAGCGGGCCGAGGCTGCGGCCGCTGGCGGGATCACCGGCTTGATGATGTTCGGGCCGATAGCCCATATCGCAAAAGCGCAGAGCGCTACTGAAACCGTAGCGATGGCGCGGCGCGCCGTGCCGCGCAGGCTGAAGGACCAGACAGCCAGCGCGAGCAGCACCAGGAGCGCCAGCAGCGCGCCCGCGCCGTCGATGCCGCTTTGCTGGCCCAGCACCCAGACCAGCCAGGCGACGGTGGCAAACATCGGAAACGCCATCAGCTGCTTGAACGTCACCATCCACGCGCCGGGCCGGGGCAGGGCGCGCGCCACGGCCGGCAGCGCGCTGGCCGCCAGGTAGGGCAGCGCCATGCCGATGCCGATGGCGCCGAACACCGCCAGCGCCTGCAGCGCCGGCAGGCCGACGGCATAACCGAGCGACGCGCCCATGAAGGGCGCGGTGCAGGGCGAGGCAATCGCCGTGGCCAGCACGCCCGACAAAAACGCATTGACGCTGGGGTTTTTTGCCTGCAGGTTGACGACGCGGCTGGGCAGGATGACGCCAAAGTCGAACAGCCCGGCCAGGTTCAGCCCCAGCAGCGTGAACAGCGCCGCCAGCGCCGCCACCACCGCCGGATTTTGCAGCTGAAATCCCCAGCCGAGCTGGTCGCCCGCCGCGCGCAGGCCCAGCAGCAGCGCGCCCAGCGCCAGAAACGACAGGAGTACGCCAGCGCTGTAGGCCAGCCCGGAGGTCAGGCGCGCGGCCTGGCTTTTCTGGCTCGCGAAGCCGACCACCTTGATCGCCAGCACCGGGAACACGCAGGGCATCAGGTTCAGGATCAGCCCGCCCAGCAGCGCGCCGAGCAGCGCGGCCAGCAGGCCAAGGGGCGGCTGGCCGGGCTGAATGGGCGCAGCCGGGGCGGCCGCATTGGCCTTGAGCGCTGCCTGCAGCGCCGGCGACACCACGGCCACGCTGGCGGCGGCAGGCCAGTCGCCGCTGACGGGTGCGTCGATGCGCCAGGCGGCATCGCCCAAGGCCACGACCAGCGGCAGGCGCGCCGGGCTGTCGGTGCGCTGGGCGGACAGCGGCAGCTCAGCCGTCCAGAGCGCGCCCTGCCATTCCTGCCGCCACGGCGCGGCCGGCTCGATGATGCCGGCGGTTTCGGGGAACAGCGCCAGCGTTTTTCCCTGCAGCGCGGCGGGCAGGCCGGCCAGCGAGACTTTCAGCGCCTTGCCGCTGACTTCGATCTGGCTGCCGCCCGTGGGCAGCGGTTTTGGCGTGGCGTCGAAAGCGGCCTGGAACAAGGCGCCGCTGGCCGCCGTCGAGCCCCGGGCCGGCAGGCTTAAGGTGAACTCGCCCTCCTGCGGGATGCATTCCTTGCGGCAGACCAGCCAGGCGGCCTTGAGCTTCACGTCGAGTTGCGCGGCATTGAAGCCGGGCGCGACGGTGAGCGGCACCGGCAGCAGCACCGTGCCTTCGTAGCCGTAGTTGGCCAGCGTGCCGATGGGGATTTTGCGTGGCGTCGGCCAGGCGATCTCGCCCGCCGTGACGCCGGCCGGCAGTTGCCATTCGAGCATCGTCGGCAGGCCTGAATCGCCGGAATTCTTCCAGTAGGTGTGCCATTCGGGCTGGTGCGCCAGCTGCAGGCCCAGCCAGACCGGCTTGCCCGGCTCGACGCCCTCGGGCGCCCAGGCCAGCAGTTCGGCGCGCACCTGTTCGGTCGTGACCACGGGGCGGGCCTGTGACGTTTTTATCAGGTCATTTTGGGCATTTGCGCATACAGGAAGGGCGCAAGCAGCTATTAAAAACAGAGCAGAAAGAATGCGGTGGAAATTCATGATGAGGGTCTGAGCAGCGGCCCCGCCTTTGGTTCCGGCGGCGCAGGGCTGGCAAAGCGCGGCCCGTGCCGGGATTGTGCGCTCGCCGTGAAATGCCTTATGGCTTGTCGGGTGGTGGCGCAAACACTGCCCTTGCGCTGCGTGCCCTTGGATTGGTTTCTCATTATTTACATTTTGGCCTAAATGCATAAAATGAGAAACACTATGCCAGCACCACCCCTTGCCATCTCAAACGCCATGGCCACCCGATTGGGTGCGCTGGGGCAGCAGATTCGTACCCGCCGCAAGGCACTTAGGCTCAGCGCCACGGTGGCTGCAGAGGCGGCTGGCCTGTCGCGCGTGACTTTGCACCGCATGGAAAAGGGCGCGCCCGCCGTCACCATGGCGGCCTACCTGAACGTCATGGCAGCGCTGGGGCTGGACTTCAGCCTGAGCCTGCCAGCCGACCCCGCCGCCGTTGCGCCTGCCGCCGATCACACCGGCTGGATTCCGGCGCGCGTGCGCCTGGGTGATTACCCGCAGCTCAAGCAACTCGCCTGGCATGTGCAGGGCGTGGATGAACTGACACCGGCCGAGGCGCTCAGCATTTATGAGCGCAACTGGCGCCATATCGACGTGGCAGCGCTGCAGCCGCATGAGCAACAGCTGGTCGATGCCTTGCGCCTGGCCCTGACATGAGTGCCCGCCATGTTTGAACGACCCCACCACCAGCGCATTGCACAGGTACTGCGCGCGCTCAATGCGCCGCTGCTGCGTGAAAACCTCTGTCTGTTTGGCGGGGGTACGGCCATCGCGCTGCGCTATGGCGAATACCGTGAGTCGGTTGACATGGACTTTCTGGTATCAAGCCTTGCCAGCTACCGCAACCTGCGCCAGTTGCTGACCAACCCCGGCGGCATTGCCGGCATTGTTCATGCCCAGGCGGCACCCTTGGAGCAAATCAAGGAGGTGCGGGCGGATCAATATGGCATTCGGACCCTGCTGCGTGTGGACGGTCAGCCCATCAAGTTCGAGATTATTTTGGAGGGCCGCATCCAGCTGGCGGCGCCGACGGCGAAAGATGAAGTCTGCGGTGTCGCCACGTTGAGCCCCCTGGACATGGCTGCGTCCAAGCTGCTGGCCAATTCAGACCGATGGGGCGACGACGGCGTATTCAACCGCGACGTAATTGACCTGGCCATGATGAAGCCGTCGCTGGCACTGCTGCGCCAGGCACTGCTGAAAGCGCACGGCGCCTATGGCCAGGCCATCCGGCAGGACTTGGACAAGGCTCTTTTGCGGCTGCAAACCCGGCAGGGCTGGCTGGAGCGCTGCATGCAGGCCATGGCCATGGTGGAACCCAAGGCCGTGGTGTGGCAGCGGCTTCGGGCGCTGCGCAGGAATTGACCAGAAATATTGGTCAAATTGGCCTCTGGCGCAATAGCAGCGTGCGCAAGCAGCTATCAATAAAGTAGTGATTTACGGGGCTGGCGGCAAAAACACCGCCGGCAGTTTTTTCGGCGCCCGGATGCGCAACTGCTTGTTGACGTTCTCGCGCCCGAACACCACCTCGATGTCGGCCACGGCCACGCCGAACAGCGGCGCCAGAAAGCGCACCATGTGGTC
The DNA here is from genome assembly GCF_000015505.1 of Polaromonas naphthalenivorans CJ2. Lineage (GTDB taxonomy): Bacteria > Pseudomonadota > Gammaproteobacteria > Burkholderiales > Burkholderiaceae_C > Polaromonas > Polaromonas naphthalenivorans. The sequence goes on from NC_008781.1 coordinate 377,196, forward strand.
GGTCGCCTTGCCCGCCAGCGGCGCGGCCGTCACGCTGACCTTGAGCTGTGTGCCCTTGGGCTTGCCGATGGCGTCCTTGCCGGCGCTGGGCTTGCCCAGGATGTTGACCACCAGCACGTCGCCGTCCCAGGCAAAGAAGGACTCGCCCGTGATGTTGCGGATCTGGCCCCGGCTCATGCGGCGGGTTGGCGGCGTTGGGTTGCGGGCTGGGCGGGATGGTTCAGGGCGGAATGGGGCATGGTCTGGCGATGATAGGCGCTGGCCGTGCCGGGAAAACGATGCGTTTCAGCATGGCTTAATAAAGGTGCCGCACAATGGCCCCAAGACTCCAGGGGGCTTTTTATGAATCGGCAATCCACATCCCATTACGACGCACTGAGCTTGGCGTTTCATTGGCTCACGGCCATCGTCGTGACCATCGCCTTCATCCTTGGGCCGGAAGGCTTCGGGCGGCTCATGCGCCAAGGCATCGACCCTGCGACCCGAAGCGACATTGTCTGGCACGAAACCCTGGGCCTGACGGTGCTGGCGCTGACCGTGCTGCGCCTGCTGTGGCTGGCGTTGCGGCCTGCCGCACCGCAGATTCCTATGGCCGGCTGGATGCACATCTCGGCCAAACTGATGCACGCGGCGCTGTGGGCGCTGTTGCTGGCCTTGCCGGTCACGGCGCTGCTGGCGCTGGGCAGCGAGTCCCATCCGCTGACGCTGCTGGGCGGCGTGCGCATCGACCAGATGCCGCTGATTGCCAACTCCGCCATCGCAAAACTGGCCGACTGGGGCGAGGTGCATCAATTCCTGGGCGACGCCATCATGTGGCTGGCCGGGCTGCACGCCGCCGCAGCGATTTACCACCATGTCATTGTCAAGGATGGCGTTCTCTTGAGCATGCTGCCCGCCAAGCGGCCGCGCTGAAATGGCCTCGGTTCAGGACCGGGCGCTCAAAACCATCGCCGCGTTTGAAGGGCTAAAGGGCCTTGCCGCCATCGCCAGCGGCTTGGGGCTGCTGAGCCTGCTGCACCACGATATCCGGCATCTCGCGCTGGAGCTGGTCGGGCACTTCGGCCTCAATCCCGCGCAGCATTTCCCCTCGCTCTTTTTGCACTACGTTGACCTGTTGAACAGCACGCCGGTCAGCACCTTGATGCTTCTTTTGTGCGGCTATGCGGCGCTGCGCCTGGCCGAAGCCTACGCCCTGTGGCGCGAACGCGCATGGGGCGCGCTGCTGGGCGCCTTGTCGGGCGGAATCTACATTCCCTTTGAATGGCGCCACTTGCTGCATCGGCCAAGCCTCATCAGCGCAGGGGTTCTGGCGGTGAATGTATTGATCGTGGTTTTTCTGGCGTATCGCTTATGGCGCCGGCGCGTGGCAATTCGCTCAAGCAAAAATTCTATTGAACTATGGGGATGAACGGCAGCTCCAACAATGATGAAAAAAGTCACGAAAGGCGTGGCGAAACGCCTGATCTTTTCGCTAATTGCGCTGTCTGCCTTGGGCGGGTGTGCGGTTTATGGTCCCCCCGGACCCTATGTGTACGGCACGGACGTCAATGGCCAGCCCATTTATGCGCCTGCACCCGTCAATGCAGCCCCATCGTATTACTCCCCTTATTACTACGACCCCGTGTACGTGGGGCCGCCCGTCTTTTTCAACTTCGGCTTTTACTCAAGGGGCGGAGGCTTTCATGGAGGCGGTAGAGGTTTTCACGGCGGTGGCCGGGGCTCTCACGGCGGCGGTCATCGGTAGTTTTGCCGGGGCACGTTTAAGCGAATTTTCATCCAGATGAATCTGGCGAGGTCTGTCAGTGCATCCGCGCCGCAGCCAAACTCGCCGGGTTCAGCCTGAGCGCGGCGCAGGCGTCGCGCAGCACGGCGCGGCGCACGGGCTGGCCGGACTGGTGTTTTTCGATGGCCGCGTGCGCCCAGCCGCAGCCCTTGCTGCTGCCCAGGCCCGCGCCCACCGTGGCTTGGCGCAGGGCGGCGATGCGGGCGCGGCCAGCGGCCACGACCTCGGGCGCTGCGGGCCTGGCGACTGGCGGTTTCCACAGCGCGGGCGCTGGCGCTGCCGCCGTGGTGGCCGTGGCGGCGGGGCTGATGGCGCGGCCACCGGGCGTGGCCTGAAGCCAGCCGGCCTCGAACCGCGCCCAGCGGCGGCGCGGTTCGCAGCAGGTCTGCAGCGCCTGCTCCAAGCTCAAGCCGGCAAGGCGGGCTTGCTGGCCAATCGCCTCGATCACCGCCGCCGTGACCGGCCCCGTGCGCTTGGCTTGGCGGATGGCCGCGAAGTCGGCCAGGACTTCGGGGTTCACGCCATCGACCACCATCAGCGCCGCCGGCAAGGCCGGTGCGCCTGTTCCTTCTGTGTTCTCTTGACGGTTCAAGACAGTTATGGGTGCAGATTCTGCGGGGGTCGGTGTCGAAATCTGCGGGGGTGGCGTGCCGTTTTCTGCGGGGGTCACGGCAAAAGCTGCAGGGGTCGGGGCCGGGTGGTCCACCGCGCCAGCGCCCGGCGCGGCCGCGAACACCAGCGGCATCAAGCCGTCCAGGTGAACCGTGTAGCGCGTGGCGTGGCCGATGCGCAGCCGGGGCCGCAGGATGCCCGCCGTGACCAGCCCGCGCACATGCCCCTGCACGGCGCGCGCGCTCAGGCCGCACATCAGCGCCACGCGGGCGATGGACGGCCAGCTCAGGCCGGATTCGTTGTTGACGTGGTGGCAAAAGCACTGCAGCACCAGCTTGGAAATGCCACGGGGCAGGGCGCAGCGCCAGAGACGGGCGGCCAGATCAAGGCTCAGGCTGGCGCTCATGTGGCACCGCCTTTGCGGGTGAGGGCGAAAAGATGGGCGCCGTGGAATGCCACGGGCGGGTGTGCGGAAGAGTCAGCCATGAATGGCCTCCAAGAGTGCAGTTTGCAAAAACCGCCGCACCCGAGACCAATCGGGGGCGGCAGCTCGAACGGGTTGGTCTACCGGGCACTCTTGCGAAAACCGGCGGAGCCGAGGCTCCCCCATCCGAGCCGCCAAAACTGGAGGCAAAAATGATGAAGCCGCAGGTTCTGCGGGAAAACTGCGGCTTTTGTCGCAGAGTGATTCGAGAGACCAATCTCGGCCACACCTTTTTTTGATGTGGACTTGGGGGGAAGTATAGCCGGGGAAATTGTAGAGGACCAATCGGGTTCGGTGAAGCAGAAATTTGGAAAAGCTAGTTATATCTGTTAACTAAATAAATCGAGGCTTTAACTGGTGGTTGTTTATTTTATTTTTGCTCAGTTACATTAACCAATTGATTGTCGATAGAAATTGAATCAAGAGGGGAGATAATAGATTCATCTGGCGTTTCGACTTCCACTACAGGTTGAGGTACAACAAGAAATTGAAAATTTATAGATTTCAAATCGGCGAGAAATTTTTGCCCACTTCCATTGAGTTCACTTACTGACCAAAGTTGATAAATTAATAACCAGTTTTTATCTTTTTCACGCGAGTCTGCTAACTTTAACAGCTTCCCAAAATTGTTGATTTCTTTGATCACTTCATAGAGGTTGTGTTTCGTTGCATATGCAAAAAGCATAACATTGGAAATACAATCGTTTAGGTTGATTATTTCAATAAATTCATTATCTTTCAAATCGAGCGTGACATTATGTTTTAGGGCGTAGTAAAAAGCATGTGCAATGATGTCAAAGTAAAGTTTTCGAACTCCCAGCCTTATTAGTGAAGTCGAGAGCTTAGAAACTTTATCAGCTAAGCCAGGGTGTCCATATTTATCAAAAACTGCTTTATCAAGTAATGGTACAAGGTATGGATATACAAGCGCCATATTCATGACTTCTAAAACATAGAGGCGTTTGGCTCTTATGTTTAATTTTATAGAATTTGTATTTCCTGCTAAGATTTTGATTGCGTAGCTTAGGGGAGTGGATTTACCTGCTATGCGTGAACATTCCAACGCAAGATCAAGAAAAGATCTGATTTTTGAAAATCCAATTTCTTGATCTTTGGGAAAATCAAAACTATTAATCCGATGAATCCAGTCTTCCACACTAGGCGTAGGTAGTGGCAAAATACTTGTTTTTTTGTAATTAAGTGACATTTCATAAGAACGCAAACAAAGACCTAAGTCTTTAACAAATTTTTCTGCCTCATCAAAGGTGTCGGCAAAAAATGTGTAGTCATCAATGTGGCGCACAATTTTTTTATATTTTTTCTGTAGATCAGTATCAATTTTGGTTAATATAATTTCAGAAATAATGCTAGAAGCATGAGGTCCTATAAGTAAACCATTGGTTTGTCCATCGCGAGTATTTTGTGTGCATTTATCTAAAAGATTTCCAGCCAGTTCAGTAATTTTTTGGTTTTTCTTTGTTGTGATTTTGTCATGGAGTGCCCAAGGAATAGAATGCGTATAAATACTTGGATAGCAGGACGCGACATCTGCTTTGACAACGAATTGAGCGCCTGCCATCCAATTAATTTCATCTTCTTCAAGTTGGTAGCGTTCACTACCTTTGTAATTCATCTTGAAGATACTATCGCTACCCATCTTCCGAACATGAACTCGGCTAATTGAAGGATCAGGCTGATTGCAATGTTCGGCAATTACCTGCCAATGTTTTGAAAGTGCGAGTGCCTGAATAGCATAAGATCCTGGATGAGGAATGCCAAGATGTCTAGGAATATTGATGTCCCGCAGCGCGTCATAACGAATGTAATCGTGAGAGTAGGGTTTAATTTTCTTTTTTAACTTGGCTTCATCTGTTTCTTCAAAAATTTCTTTCAATGTATCAGATGCAATTTTCGCTAACCCAATTGATGTAAAACAAGCTGGAACTTTATCGGAAAATAAACCATGATCCAAGAGACCAGTGAGTATGTCGGATGGACTTAGTTTTTCTTTTGTTGAGTGAAACCACTCTTGAGGATTTGATAACATGAATTTATAGAAGTTGAAAGCCGTGATTTAAGTAGTTTTATGGCAGTGATAAATTTCATGTTACTCGCACTTACAACTTAGGAGTGCAAATATTTAGTATTTTTAATTTCATCATCTGTTCGGTTTCCAGTCGGCCAAAAAAACCTGAAATTCAGCGGATGAATCTGCCTTTGCAACCCGCACGCCCAGCGGACTGAGTAATACGATTTTCAAGCTATTTATGCCTTTAGCGCAGTCTGTACTTGCATATACAGCTATGAATCTGATAGCGTAGCACGCTGTACCGCCTGTTGTCATGCCATGCCCGGCTGGCGCTAAGGTTCGTTCAACGGCTGCGCTGCTTGTGTACGAAGCGGACCGACTCGCTATAAATAAAATAGCTGCTAGCGCATACGCAGCAAGCACTAAAAGCCGATTTAGCTTAAAGAATCAACCCCGCACCGCCTCAACCCAGCGCAAACACCGTCTCCAGCGTCGTCAGCAGTTGTTGCAGCGTCGCCGGATGCACGGCACCCAGGCGCTTCACCAGCCGCACCTTGTCCAGCGTGCGTAGCGCCGGGCGTTACGGGGTTATTGAGATTTCCCCGCAGCCCTCAGCGCCGCCGCCACCACATCGAGTGGCAGCAAGAGCGTCAACGGCGCATCGAGTAAGGGCAGCGCCCCATGAGCGCCGCCGCCCCCGACGTCTTCACGCTGGCCATCGTCAAAGCCGAAGCCCGCATTGATAGCCGCCTGCTGGCGCTGCACCTGGGCAACCAGCACAAGGCCACGCATGCCAATGCGAATCCTGGCCGACGTGCCTTCTTGATTTTGTACGGCAATGCCGTATGATTACAACCATGCACACCGTTTCTGAAACCGAGATTTTTCAAAAGTACGCTGAAGGCGTGTGGCTTGAGGCTGAGCGCGTCGAGTTCATCAACTGGATTGCGGCCAACCCGCTGGCCGGCGATGTGGTGCCGGGCTCCAACGGCTGCCGCAAGGTGCGCTGGAGCCGCAGCGGCAGGGGCAGGCGCGGCGGCGCGCGGGTGATTTATTTCAACGAGCTTGAGGGGCGCATCTGGCTGTTGATCGTCTATGCGAAAGCAAATTCGACAACCTGCCGGCTGCATTTTTGGCACAACTTAAACACGAGGTGGAACATGGCTAAACCAATCGACGCGGAAATGGAACAATTCCAAAATGACCTGCTGGCGTCCGTCCGACAAATGAAGGCGGGCAAGGCGGCGCGCACGACTGTTGTCGCCCTGACGCCTGCCGCCGACGCCAGGGCGAAGGTAGGAATGTCGCAGTCCGAATTTGCAGCGCTGCTGGGCGTGTCGGTGCGTACCTTGCAGGACTGGGAGCAAGGCAGGCGCGAGCCATCCGGCGCGGCCAAGACGCTGCTGCGCATTGCGGCGCGCACGCCGGAGGCGGTCAGGCTGGCAGTCTGATCGGCTGCGCTGCTTGTGTATGAAGCGAACCGATTTGCTATAAATAAAATAGCTGCTTGCGCATACGCAGCGTGCGCTACAAGCCGATTTTGCTTAAAAAATGCACCCCGCGCCGCCTCAACCCGGCGCAAACACCGACTGCAGCGTCGCCGCATGCGCCGGTTCCCGATTCAGCGCCTGATAATCCCGCCATGCCTTCCCCTCAAGCGCCTGATTCGACCTTTTCGCCCGCCATCGTCCTGGCCACGCTCAATGCCAAGTACATCCACGCCGCGCTGGGCCTGCGCTGCCTGCTGGCCAACCTGGACCGCCACGGCGGCGCCGGCCTGCGCGCCGTGACGCAGCTGCGCGAATTCACTATTGGGCAGCGGCCCGTGCAGATCGTCGAAAGCCTGCTGGCGCTCAGCCCCAAGGTGATCGGGCTGGGCGTCTATATCTGGAACGTGGTCGAAACGACGCAGGTCGTGCGCCTCCTGAAAACCCTGCGCCCCGACATCAAGATCGTGCTCGGCGGGCCGGAGGTCAGCTTTGAAACCGGCGAGCAGGAAATCTGCCGGCTGGCCGACCATGTGGTCACCGGCTGGGGCGACGTGAGTTTTCCCAAGCTGTGCCGCGCCTTGCTCGACGGCCCGCAGCCGCTGATGAAAATCATCGCCGGCGAGCAGCCGCCTTTGGACGCGCTGGCCTTGCCCTACGGCGAATACACCGACGAGGATCTGGCCAAGCGCCTGCTGTATGTCGAAGCCTCGCGCGGCTGCCCGTTCAAGTGCGAGTTCTGCCTGAGTTCGCTCGACAAGACCGCGTGGGCCTTCGAGCTGGACCGCTTCATGGCCGAAATGGCGCTGCTCTACCGGCGCGGGGCGCGCAATTTCAAGTTCGTGGACCGCACGTTCAATTTGAAGGTGGATTTTTCGGTGCGCATCCTGCAGTTTTTCCTGGACCGCATGAAGGACGAGGCGGGCGCGGTGCAGGCCGCGCCGGGGCTGTTCGTGCATTTCGAGGTTGTTCCCGACAGCCTGCACGAGCGGCTGAAAGCGCTGATCGCGCAGTTTCCGGCCGGCTCGCTGCAGTTCGAGGTCGGCATCCAGAGCTTCAACCCCGAGGTGCAGCAGCGCATTTCGCGCAAGCAGGACAATGCAAAAACCGCCGAGAACCTGCGCTGGCTGGTCACGCAAAGCCAGGCGCATGTTCACGCCGACCTGATCTTCGGCCTGCCGGGCGAGACGCTGCAGAGCTTTGCCGAGGGCTTTGACCGCCTGCATGAACTCGCTCCGCATGAAATCCAGTTCGGCATCTTGAAGCGGCTGCGCGGCACGCCGATCACGCGGCACACGCTGGACTTTGCGATGGCCTACGACCCGCAGACGCCGTACACGATTCTGCAAACCTCGACGATTGACTTTGCGACCATGCAGCGCATCCAGCGCTTTGCGCGCTACTGGGAAATGGTCGCCAACTCGGGCCGGTTTTCAGCGGCGCTGCGCCTGCTGCTGCGGGATGGCCCGGAGGTGGCGGGTTCGGCCTTTCACCATTTCCTGGACTTCAGCGACTGGCTCTGGCGCACGACGGCCAAGACGCATGAATTCGCGCTGGAAAAGCTGGTCGATGTGCTGTTTGAGCACCTGACGGCAGTGCGCGGGCTGAACGATGACGCGGTGCGCGCCGCGCTGCTGGCCGATTACCGCGCCAGCGGCGCGCGCGGCCGGCCGCAATGCCTGGCGGATCTGCTGGCTGCCGGGCGTGCGGACTTGCCGGCAGGGGCGGCCAAGCCCCGGTCCGAGCGGCAGGGCCGGCATGTCAGCCAGCAAACGCACCGCGACGCCATTCAACAAGCGGCGGCGGCTGCCTGAGCCGGGATTTTTACCGCTGACTCGCGGGCGATTGATGTTTCTCAAGGAGGCTGGCCGGGCCGGGGCTAGATTTCAGCTTGTCATCGTCATTCCGGGGAAAAGGAGTCAATCATGAAAAAATCCTTGTCGGTCATTGGCCTGGTCCTCGTGGTTGCCGCCGCGTCCGTTGCGTGCGACAAGATCAAGTCGCCCATGCCGGAACTTCAAAAATCCCCTGCGCCGTCAGGCCAGGCCAGCCCCCCGGAGGGTGAGCGCACGGCCTTTGCGCAGGCCGCTCAAAAAGAGCTGGACGAGCTGAAGGTGACGATTGCCGAATTCAAGGCAAAAGCCGAGGCTTCGGGCGCCCAGACCAAGACCAGGCTTGGCGAGGAAGTCAAAAAACTCGAAGCCGATCTGGGTGAAGCGCAGCAGCGTTTGGCCGCGCTGAAAGCCGCCACGGTGGAATCCTGGAACCAGGTCAAAGCGTCGTTCAGCAGTTCGCTGGAGCAACTCAAGCGCGGCGTCGAGAACTTTCGCAAGAACCCGGTCTGAGGCCAACTCCCGACCATGAAACCCAAACAACTCATTTTTCACGACGCTGCCAGGGGAAAAATCTGGCGCGGGGTGGAGGCGCTGGCCGAAGCCGTGAAGGTCACGCTGGGGCCGCGCGGGCGAACCGTGATCCTGGAGCGCGACTTCGGCCCGCCGCAGATCGTCAACTCCGGCGTGCTGGTGGCCAAGTCGATAGAGCTTGAGGACAGGTTTGAAAACATGGGTGCGCAGCTGCTGCGCGAAGTGGCGGCCCGCACCAGCGAGATGGCGGGCGACGGCACCACCACCGCCACGGTGCTGGCCCACGGCATGATCCAGGAGGGGCTGCGCTATCTGGCCGGCGGCATGAATCCGATGGACCTCAAGCGCGGCATTGAACTGGCCATCGACACGGTGGTGGCCGAACTCCAGCGCATGGCCAAGCCCTGCGCCAGCTCCCAGGAAATCGCGCATGTGGCGGCGATATCGGCCAACAACGACCGCTCCATCGGCGACCTGCTGGCCAGCGCCATCGACAAGGTGGGGCGTGAAGGCGCGATTTCCATCGAGGACGGCTCCGGGCTGGTCAGCGTGCTGGAAGTGGTCGAAGGCATGCAGTTCGACCGGGGTTTCCTGTCGCCGTACTTCATCAACAATGCAGAGCGGCAAAGCGCCGTGCTCGAAGACGTGTCCATCTTGCTGTGTGAAGGCCGGCTGACTTCGCTCAATGACCTGTTGCCTTTGCTGGAGGAAGTCGTCAAGGCCGGCCGCCCGCTGCTGGTGATTGCCGAGGACGTGGACAGCGACTCGCTGGCGGCGCTGGTGATCAACACGATGCGCGGCACCCTGAAAACCTGCGCCGTCAAGGCGCCGGGATTCGGCGACAGGCGCAAGGCGATGGTGCAGGACATTGCGGTGCTGACGGGCGGCACGGTCGTCAGCGACGAGGTCGGGTTGACGCTGGGCAAGGTCAGGCTGCAGGATCTGGGGCGCGCCACCCGCGCCGAGATCACCAAGGAAAGCACCACCCTGATCGGTGGCGCGGGCAAGCCGCAGGCGATCAGGGACAGGATTGCCACCATCCGCAAGGAGCGCGAACTGGCCGCCAGCGACTACGACCGCGAAAAGCTCGACGAGCGCGCGGCCAAGCTGTCGGGCGGCGTCGCCCTGATCAAGGTCGGCGCGGCCACAGAGACCGAGTTGAAGGAGCGCAAGCTGCGCGTTGAAGACGCCCTGCATGCCACGCGCGCGGCGGTGGAAGAGGGCATCGTTCCGGGTGGCGGCGTGGCCTTGTTGCGGGCGCGCCGCACCCTGGCGGGGCTGACCGGCGGCACGCTCGATGAAACGTCCGGTATTCGGCTGGTGTCGCGCGCGCTGGAAGAGCCCTTGCGCCGCATCGTGAGCAATGCGGGCGACGAGCCTTCGGTGATTCTCAACCGGGTTGACGAATCGCCGGACCCGGCATTTGGCTACAACGCGGCCACGCGCGCCTATGGCGACCTGCTGCAGATGGGGGTCATCGACCCGGCCAAGGTCACGCGGCTGGCGCTGCAAAATGCCGCCTCCATTGCCAGCCTGATTCTCACCACCGACTGCATGATTGCCACGGCGCCCAAGCCGTCATCCGAAGAGGGCGCGCTGAATCCGGAAGGCAGCTCGCCCATGTTTTGAGTCACGCCAAACAAAGGAGCATCATGGAAAAGACCTGGATTCTGATAGCGAATGCCGAGCGGGCACGCTGTTTCGAGCGGCATGGCGCCGATCATTCACTCACCGAACTGAGCGACTTTGTGCATCCCCAGGCCAGCCTTGAGGGGCAGGCCGGTGGCGGCGACCTGACGGGCGCAGCCGGCAAGGGCCACGGCCGCACCGGGCACGCCGGCACGCAGTTCGAGCCCCATACCGAAGCCCACGCGAAAGAGCGCGCCAGCTTTGCCCGGCAGCTCGCGGACCACCTCAACGAAGGAATCGCCGGGCAACAGTGCCACGCGATTGTGCTGATTGCGACCAGCCCGATGCTGGGCGAGATCAGGCCCTGTTTGAGCCCTGCTGCCGACAAGGCGGTGAAACGCAGTGTTGCGAGCGACCTGACGCGCTACCAGGGGCTTGACTTGAAGCAGCGCGTTGATGACGCCTTGCAACTGCCTGATTGAAGCAAAGGGCAGGTTTTTTTGATTCCAGACTACAAAAAACGGGAGCACGGTATGTTGAAAATTCTGATCGCGGTGGATGGTTCCGAGCATGCTGACCGGGCCATCGAGGCGGTGGCCGCCATGGCCCGCTCCTCGCTTGAACTGGAGGCTACCTTGCTTTGCGTCAGCCCTGAACCCCTTTTTTACGGCAGCTACACCGCCGCGACCATCCAGAAGATCGAGGACGAGCAGATCGTTCAGCAAAACGCCATCCTGGCCAAGGCCATGGAGCATGCCCGGGTCGCGGGGCTCAAGGTCGTCGCGCCCGCCCGCGCCTATGGCGTGATCGCCAATGAAATCGTGCGCATCGCCAAGGACCGGCAGGTTGACCAGATTGCGCTGGGCACGCGCGGCATGGGGGCGGTGGGCAACATGCTGCTGGGCTCGGTGGCCCAGCGGGTGCTGCATCAGTCACCCGTTCCGGTGCTGCTGGTCAAGTAAGCGCCTGCCGCTCGCTCGGGCGCAGGTCGGCGGCCAGGGCGCGAATGGCCGCCTCGTCCAGGGTTTCCTTTTCAAGCAAGGCATGTGCGCCACGCTCCAGCACCGGCCGGTTGGCGCCCAGGATGGCGCTGGCGCGGGCAAAGCCGTCCATCACGATGGTTCGGATGGCGTCGTCGATGCGCCGCTGCGTGTGTTCTGAAACCGCCGGGCTGTGCGGCTGCATGAGGTCGGCCGGCACGTCGAGCATCTGCTGGCGCCTGGGCTCGAAGGCCACGTAACCCAGGTTGTCGTCCATGCCGTAGCGCGTGACCATGTCGCGGGCCATGTCGGTGGCCTTGGCCAGGTCGTCGGCCGCGCCGGTGGACAGCACGCCAAACACCAGCTTCTCGGCCGCGCGCCCGCCCAGCAGCACGGCGATTTTCTGCTCCAGCTCGGGGCGCGTCATCACGTAGCGGTCTTCGGTCGGGCGCTGGATGGTGTAGCCCAGCGCGCCGATGCCGCGCGGGATGATCGACACCTTGTGCACCGGGTCGGTGCCCGGCTGGGCCAGCGCCACCAGCGCATGGCCCATCTCGTGAAACGCGATGGCCTCGCGCTCCTTCGGGTTGAGCACCCGGTTGCGGCGCTCCAGGCCGGCGACGATGCGCTCCACGGCGGCGGTGAAGTCCGCCAGCGTCACCAGGTCGGCCTTGCGCCGGGTGGCCACCAGCGTGGCTTCGTTCACCAGGTTGGCCAGGTCGGCGCCGCTGAAGCCCGGCGTCAGGGCGGCTACGTTTCCGAGGTCCAGGCCGGGGTCGAGCTTGACCTTGCGCACATGCACTTTCAGGATGTCGGTGCGGCCCTTGCGGTCGGGCCGGTCCACCAGCACCTGGCGGTCAAAGCGGCCGGCCCGCAGCAGCGCTGGGTCGAGGATTTCGGGCCGGTTGGTCGCCGCCAGGATGATCAGCCCGACCGAGGCGTCGAAACCGTCCATTTCCGCCAGCAGCTGGTTCAGCGTCTGCTCTTTTTCGTCGTGCCCGCCCAGGCCGGGAAAGGCGCCGCGCGCGCGGCCCAGCGCATCAAGCTCGTCAATGAAGATGATGGCCGGCGCCATGCCGCGCGCCTGCTCGAACAGGTCGCGCACCCGGGCTGCGCCGACGCCGACGAACATCTCGACGAATTCGCTGCCCGAGATCGAAAAGAAGGGCACGCCGGCCTCGCCCGCCACCGCCTTGGCCAGCAGCGTCTTGCCGGTGCCGGGCGGGCCGACCAGCAGCACGCCCTTGGGAATGTGGGCGCCCAGGCGTCCGTATTCCTGCGGATGCTTGAGGAAGTCCACCACTTCCTCCAGTTCATGCCGGGCTTCATCGACGCCGGCCACGTCGGCAAAGGTGACGCCGGTGTCGGTCTGCACGTAAATCTTGGCGCGGCTTTTGCCAATCGACAAAAAGCCGCCCATGCCCTGCTTGTCGGCGAAGCGGCGGAACAGGAAGAACCACACGCCAAAGAAGATCAGGGTCGGCAAGGTCCACGACAGCAAATCCCTGAAAAACGTGTTCTCGACGACGCGCGTGTAGGGCACGTTGTAGCGCTCCAGCCGCGCCGCCAGGTCGGGTTCGACCCGGGTGGACAGTAGCGTGGTTTTTTTGCCTTCGGCCGTTTTCAGGCGGCCAATGAGGGTGCGGTCGGTCACCGACACCTCGGCGATGCGGCCTTCGCTCAGGGCTTTTTCAAACTCGCTGTAGGGCACCGGCAGGGCTTCGCTGGCGCTTTGCCAGACATTCTGGAACAGCAGCAAAAGCGCCAGCGCAAGCACCCAGTAGCCAAGGTTCCAGCTCTGTTTCGGGTCCACTTCCATCTCCCCAGGCATATCGTCTGAACCGTGAGGCTACGCGCGGCAGGGCGCGGGCCTGATGACAATTGTCAAGGGCGCCGCGTTTGCCCGGCCTGGTGGGCATGGCTGCGCTTTCATTCGGCTGATTTGCGGTGTAGGCTGGAAAACCCCAGGCGGGCCAATGGGATCGGGATGGCGCGAGGCCGCGATATGTCGATATGTGCAAGCCGCGTCAACCCTTGCCAACGATTTCGGGAGACTGCCATGAAATACATCGTCAGTTGGACCTTGCCGCCGGCTAGCTACAACGCCGCCGTGGCGCGCTTTCTGGAGACCGGGGGCGCGCCGCCCCAGGGCGTGGAGATGCTGGGGCGCTGGCACGGCATGAACGGCCAGGGTTTCGCGATCACCGAGTCGAGCGACGCGAAGGCCATGTTCCTCTTCCAGGCGCAATGGGCCGACGTGATCGCCATCGTGGTGACGCCCTGCGTCGAGGACGCCGACGCAGGCGCGGTGCTGGCGACGCTTGGTAAACGCTGAGCGCCGGTCCGCGCATCGCTTGCGCGCCCAAAAGAGCTGGCAGTGGCGGCGCAGGCTGAAGTGATTCAGCCGGGCGCCCGCCGCAATGGCCCAAAATACGCGCATGACTTTTGCACCGCCTGCTCCACCCGCCTTGCCCCGTTTCTGGGCCGACCTGAAAAGCCCCGACTTTGCGCGCCTGGAACTGGACCGCTGCATTGCGGTGCTGCCGGTGGCCGCCATCGAGCAGCACGGCCCGCATTTGCCGCTCAATGTCGATGCCACGCTGGTCGATGGCGTGATCGCCAGCGCGCTGCCGCACTTGCCGGCCAGCCTGCCGGTGCTGTTTTTGCCCACGCAATCCATCGGCTTCAGCCCCGAGCACACGCGCTTTGCCGGCACGCTGACGCTCAAGGCCGAAACCATCCTGCGGCTCTGGACCGAGTTGGCCGAGTCGGTCGCCAGTACCGGCGTGAAGAAGCTTGTGCTGCTCAATTCGCACGGCGGCCAGGTCGGGCTGATGGACGTGGTGGCGCGCGACCTGCGCACCCGCCTTGGCATGCTGGTGTACAGCGTCAATTCCTTCAACCTGCCGCTGGTCGATGAGCGCGGCGACTCGGTGGCGGCGCGGTTCAGCGCCCACGAGCACCGCTTCGGCATCCATGCCGGCGAGATCGAAACTTCGATGATGCTGGCGCTCAGGCCCGGGCAGGTCGATATGGCGAAGGCGCAGGATTTCCATTCCACCTCGCAGGACCGCTCGGAGCGCTTTGGCATCCTGGGCGACGGCCGCAGCGCCAAGCTGGGCTGGCAGATGCAGGACTACAACCCGCACGGCGCGGTCGGCAATGCGCTGGCGGCCACAGCCGAAAAAGGCCATGCGCTGCTGTCTGCCATGGGCCGCAGCCTGGCACAACTGCTGGCTGAAATCGACCAGCTGCCGCCCGATACGCTGCGCGACGCCACGGCATGCTGATATTGGCCGCCGCAAAAACAAAACCCCCAAGCCAGGGGTAAACAGCTTGGGGGTTTGTACCGCAGGACCGGCGGATAAGCCGGGCCGTGGTGTGCAACAAGTATCCCTCACGGGCCGCCGAAGAATTTGCCTGATTTGCTGCTGTATTTTGAAAATACGGATAAATATGCCGTTGATCCTGAAATTTCAGATGGATTGTCCTGCATGGGTGCTTTGGACCGAAAAACTGAAAGCAGGCCAGGGAGAAAAGCCGACAAGCTTCCGAGTGGCTGGCTGATAGCTGCCGGCGCAGGCCGGGAACACAGTAGCCGCAAGGGTTTTGCTGTCGAATACAGCCCCTGCAGCCAGCTTTTCAGGAGTGACTCATGCATTCAAGCGTTTTTCATCCCCGCCGGTGGCGTGCTGCCTTGTACCTTGCGATGCTGGGGGGCCTGGCAGCCTGCGGCGACACCGCAAAACTGCCGCCCACGGCCGGCATGGGCGCCACCCCGACCCTGCCGCCGCCCAGGAGCAGCCTGATCCCCACGGTCAAGATCGCACCGGCCACGGGCTGGCCCGAAGGATTGGCGCCCACGGCCATGGCGGGGCTGAACGTCAGCGCCCTGGCCACCGGGCTGGAGCATCCGCGCTGGCTTTACGTGCTGCCCAACGGCGACGTGCTGGTGGCCGAAACCAATGCGCCGCCCAAGCCCGAAGGCGGCAAGGGCATCAGGGGCTGGATCATGAAAAAAGCGATGGCCCAGGCCGGCGCCGGCGTGCCGTCGGCCAACCGCATCACGCTGCTGCGCGACCTGGACGGCGACGGCAAGGCAGAAACCCGCACGGTGTTTCTGCAGAACCTCAATTCGCCCTTTGGCATGGCGCTGGTGGGCGGCGATTTGTACATTGCCAATGCCGATGCCCTGGTCCGCGTCCCTTATCAGCCCGGGCAGACCCGCATCAGCGACGTGCCGGTCAAGGTGGTCGATCTGCCGGGCGGCCCGATCAACCACCACTGGACAAAAAACGTCATCGCCAGCCCGGACGGCAGCAAGCTGTATGTCAGCGTCGGCTCGAACAGCAACGTGGCGGAAAACGGCATCGAGGCCGAAACCGGACGCGCCGCGATCTGGGAAGTGGATGTGAAAAGCGGAAGCCACCGGGTGTTTGCCACCGGCCTGCGCAACCCCAACGGCATGGGCTGGGCGCCCGAAACCGGCGCGCTCTGGACGGTGGTGAACGAGCGCGATGAAATCGGCAGCGACCTGGTGCCCGACTACCTCACGTCGGTGAAGGACGGCGGCTTCTACGGCTGGCCCTGGAGCTACTACGGCCAGCACGTCGATGTGCGCGTCAAGCCGCAAAAGCCCGAGATGGTCGCCAGGGCGATTGCGCCCGATTACGCGCTGGGCTCGCATGTCGCGCCGCTGGGCATGGCTTTTTCCGAAGGCAATGCCTTGCCGGCGTCCCTGGCCAGCGGGGTGTTTGTCGGCGAGCATGGCTCGTGGAACCGCAAGCCGCGCAGTGGCTACAAGGTCGTGTTCGTGCCTTTCGCCAAGGGCCGGCCGGCGGGCCTGCCGATTGATGTGCTCACGGGTTTTGTGAATGCCGAAGGCAAGGCCCATGGCCGCCCGGTCGGCGTGGCGATGGACAAGCGCGGCGCGCTGCTGGTGGCTGACGATGTCGGCAACGTGGTCTGGCGCGTGGCCGGCACGGCGACCCGCTAGGCAGGGTTAAAAAGGCCGTTTGCGCAATGTGCTCATGCGCAGTAAGCTATCAATTGCATAGCGTTATGCAAGGCCGGCTCAGGCGAAAGTCACCCAGCTGGCGTGTTCGGGCGCGTCCAGGTGCGGCAGCGTGTTGAAGGTTACCAGCCGGTGGCGTTGGGGCGTGAAGGCAAATTCGGTGACCGAGCAGTTGCGGATGCCCAGGTTCAGCTCGATGGTCGCCTCAAGGCTGGCGCCCAGCACCTGGCCGACGGCCGTCGCAATCGGCCCGCCGCTGGAAACCAGCAGCACATGGCCGCCGTAGTGGCTGCGGATGTGGTCCAGCGCGCTGGTCACTCCGGCAACAAACCCGTTGTAGCTCGGCATGCCCCGGGGGCTGGCCACGCCGGCCATCCATTGCGCCAGGCCGTCTTTCAGCAGGCGAAAGTGGTGTTTGTACAACTCGGGCGTGTCGGGTCTGACCAGCGGCTGCGGATGGATGGCGCCAATCACGGCGGCGCTGTCGTATTCATTCAGACCGGGCCAGGGCATTGCCTGCAGCTCCACGCCCAGGCCTTCGCAAATGCCGGCGAAGGTCTGGTGCTGGCGCTTCAGCGTGCCGGTCAGCGCGGCCTCGAACGTCACCCCCTTGCCCTTGAAGTATTCGCCCAGGCGCAGGCTTTGCCGCTGTCCGAGCGGGCTCAGCACGTCATAGTCATCGGAGCCAAACGAAGCCTGGCCGTGGCGTACCAGATAAAGTGTTCCCATGGAAAGAATTTAGACCCAATGACCGGCGTCCCCCTGTCACCCGTGGGACGCGCCCTCGATGGGGGCGGTGCCGGTCCCCGGCTTGCGCAGCAGGGCCGCCTGGCCGCACTGGTCAATCACCTTCAGCAGGTGGTCGATGTCAACGGACTTGACCAGGTGAACGTCAAACCCGGCCGCCAGGGCATGCTTGCGGTCTTCCTGCTGGCCGTAGCCGGTCATGGCGATCAGGCCCATGCTTCGGGTTTCGGCGTCGCCGCGCAGGTGCTCGGCCACCTCGTAGCCCGTCATTTCCGGCAGGCCGATATCGACGATGGCCAGGTCGGGCTTTTGCTGGCTGGCCAGCCGCAGGCCTGCCGTGCCGGTGGCCGCCTCCAAAACTTCATGGCCTTCCATGTCCAGCAGGCGGCGCATCATGTGGCGCGCATCGTCGTTGTCCTCGATCAGCAGTATTCGCCAGCGCTGGTGCGGGCTGCTTGCCGGCAACGCTGCGGCAGGCAGCGCAACGGGCGCGGCAATGCGCGGCAGGCGAACCACGAAGGTGCTGCCCTGGCCGGGTCCGGCGCTGTCGGCCGAAACCGTTCCGCCATGCAGGCTGGCCAGTTGGCGCACCAGCGCCAGCCCGATGCCCAGGCCGCCTTGGGCGCGGTCCAGGCTGGCGCTTCCCTGCACAAACATCTCAAAGACATGCGGCAGGAGTTCGGGCGAAATTCCCATGCCCGAGTCCTTGACGCTCAGCACGGCCTCTTGCGCGCAAGCGCTGACCGTCACCTCCACCAGGCCGCCCGGCGGCGTGAACTTGAAGGCGTTGACCAGCAGGTTGTTGAGCATCTGTTCGAGCCGCGTCGGGTCGGCGTTGACCCACACCGGCTCGGTCGTGACCTTCAGTTCATAGCCGGTCATGTGCCGGGTTGCGCGCAGTGACTCCAGGCACGAACGGGCCTTTTTCCCCAGATCAACCGGCTGCGGTTTCAGGGTGATTTTTCCGCCCACCATCCGGCTCACGTCCAGCAGGTCGTCGATCAGGTGAGCCAGATGTCCGCTTTGCCGCTGAATGATCGCGCGCGCCTCGGCTGCGGTAGCGCTCCCGTGGCCGTGCCGCTCGCTCAAGGCGATGGCCCCGCCAATCGCGGCCAGCGGGTTGCGCAGCTCGTGCCCCAGCATGGCCAGGAACTGGTCCTTGGCGGTGCTTTCGGCTTCGGCGCGCAGGCGTGCCTTGTAGGCATCTTGCAGCAGGCATTCACGCTCTTCTTCAGCCTGCGCGCTTGACGCTTGGGCGAGTTCAAGAATGACGCCGGCCTGCATCAGGGCGGTATGCAACTGGTCAAGCTCCAGTACATTGGAGCGCGTCAATTCGGGCTTGGTGCCGTGGCCCATGGCGGCTGCGGCATCGGTTGCGGCAGCAATGGAGTGCACCAGTCGCCGCCCCAAAAAAGCCGCCATCATCATGGCGCAGGTGATGGCTATCAATAAACCGAGCGTGGCAATCGCCACGGCGCGGCCCGCCGTGGCTTCAATGTTGTTGACCGGAGCGGCCACCCCAATCGTCCAGCCGGAAATGGCCGAATGCGTGAAGGCGTTGTAGGCGTCGGTGCCATCCAGCGTATCGTGGCGAATCAGGCCATGGTCCTGGGCGCCTGCGGCTTTCATCAGATCGGCGCTGGCGGGCTTGCCCACCCGTTCCTGAGCATTGAGGTTGCGTGCAATGAATCGGCCATCGCGGCCGATGATCGCGATGACCCAGTTGATCGGCGTGTTGGGCTGGAAAACCGTGTTGTTGAAGAATTCAATCGCGAAGACCTGGGCCAGCACATAGCGTGTACCGCCATGCGCCGGCACGGGCACATACATCACGGTCACCCGCTTTTGCGTGACCTGGCCCACTGTAAGGTCAGACGCCAGTGAGTTCTGCGTCTCCATGACCTCCTGCACCCTGCCGGGGTCTCGGGGGAGTGGCAGCGCTTCGCCGAATGGACGCGCCGTGTTGACGAGTTGCTGGGCGTTTTTGTCCAGCAACACGGTCCAGGATGTCGGGCGCTTGTTCAGCAGCGCGGCCTGTTTGTAAAACGCTTGCAGGTCGCCGCTTTCAAGGTGGGGCGAGCGCGCCAGCAGTTCCAGCGCCGTGACGGAACTGGCCAGTTCCCGGTCAACGGTCAGCGCGGTTGCCCGGGCAGTTTCCTGCAGGCCACGCAAGGCGGCTTCGCGCTCGCCGTCGCGCAGCATCTGCAGCGCGACGGTCGAAAAAACCACCACCGGCAGCAAGATGGCGACTGCCATCAGAACAAGATAGGTGCGAATCTTTAACAACAAGGCTCCTGGGCGATGGTGCGGTGGGACCGGGCGATATGGAAACCGCGCAGAGCGCCGCGCCTGGCCGTTCACCGGCCTGTTCAGGCAGCCCGCAGAGGGTACCGATTTTTGGCTGATTACCCAGTTTTCAGCATGGCGGCTGGCAATTGATTCAACCGGCTAAATACGCTGAATGTTAATAAATGTAACCAAAAACCCAAATCATCCCCACCGTCAAGAAGCAGATTTTACTGGGCAACGCATCGGCTGTTTGAGTGAGCACTTTCCTGCAATAAAGCCAGCAGGTTCTCCAGTTCTGTCGCCTTGTGATACACCGCATCGGCACCCAGCAGCTTGCAGTGATGCAGCAAGGCCTCGTTTTGGGAATGGTTGGTCATGACAAAAACGCTCTGGTCGGGACGGCGATCATGGCAGTGCTGGATCACGCCGGCGCCCGAGCCTTCTCCCAAGAAAAGATCGACCAGGGCGATGTCCCACTGGTCGGCGTTGTTGTCAAGCCAGTGAATTGCCTGGTGTTCTGTTTCCGCAATACCCACAATCTCCACCTTGGCTTCGGCCCTCAAGGCCTGCGCCAAGTAAGCACGCTGGGCCGCGCTGTCTTCAACCAGAAAAACTTTTAAAGCCATAGATGTTCCTCGAAGCGGGACTCAAAACATGCCTTGGGTGGGAGCGTTCATTTCATCAATCAACGCTTTGGAAAAATTCACGCGGTTGCAAACGCATCTGCTTGAATTTGAAATTACGAAGCATCGGCCTTCGTATCTTCACTTTACTTAAATTTTTTCAGATTGCCTCAGTTTAGTACTATCAGTTACTAATTCGCAATTTGGCTTTCAGTTGGCAAATCTGTTTTTAACGAACAAATCAGATTCCGGTGCCGACGAAAAGATCCCCTGGCAAGTCCGCATTTGCGGCCGGGAGGGCAAAGGTCAGTTGCGCACCCGTGTCGCTACGCTCAAGCTGGACAGATTCCGCGAGCGCAAGAATCTCGACATCGCGCCATTTCAGGGCGCGGCTGTCGGTGACATAGGCCCTTTTTGTATCCCGTTCGGTGGGGCGCAGGTCAATCGTCAGCTCGACGCGGTCCGGCATGGCTTGCGCCCGGATCACCAGCGTGGCGGAAACCTTTGACAAATCGCTCAGTGCAATCAGCGCGGCACTCAGGACGCTGCGAAGCGCGCGGCTGGAAAGTTTGACATCGATTTCCCGCGCCTCGTTGACGATCACAAAACCCTTGAAGCGGAATTCCGTTGCCAGCAAGCCCAGGCATTCCACGACTCCGGCGTCAAATTTCACGGTGGATGCTGTTTTGGGTTCGATCCAGGTCATGAGATCCATGATGGATTTCACGGCGATGCGCGAAACGCTGCTGAGCGAGGCGCAGTCCTCGCGGATGCTGGCCAGATCGGGATCGGCGGACTTGAGGCGCCTCTCCATCATGGCGGCAATCATGTCCATCGACTGGAACTTGCCCATCATGTGGTGCTGCAGGGCCGGTGCCAGGCGCTGCAGCAGCGCGTATCTTGCCCCTTCTTCAAGATCTGAAAATTCAGCGCCCAGAGCGATTGCTTGCAGGGAAGGGTGTGCCGGATTTTGCAGGGTCATGTTGTGGTTTGTCCTTGTCCGTCATTGTCCGTCGTTGTCGGGGTGGCGCTGTCGCAATGACCTGCCTGCCACGCGGAGGAAAAATTGCGCATGTGCCGTAACGCCGGATTCTAGGCCCGGATGCCATGCCATTGGACAGGTCAGGCATGTAACCGGAAGGATATCGGGATGGCGTGCTGGATGCCGGCTGGCTTTAGGGCAGCAGTCCTGGAACGCATCCCCCGGTTCAATTCGATCCCAGCATGACCTGGCCGTCGATGCAGGTCACCGAATCGCCGCCGACCCAGACCTGGCCTTGCGCATCGCGCTCCAGATGCACCTGGCCGGCGCGGCCAAGGCACAGGCCTTGCGACGCCAGGTAGCGCTCGGGCATGTGGCCATCGGCCATCAGCCACTGCGCCAGGCCGGCATTGAGGCTGCCGGTGACGGGGTCTTCATAGACGGTGGTGGACGCGACAATCGCGCGCACTTCAAGGTCGGGCGCTTGCGCAAGGGTGGCCGTGGGGAGGGGCGTCTGCCCAAAGGCACGCGCTTCGCGGTTGGCGCGGGCAATCAGCGGGGCCGCTTCGGCCGCAGGGTAAACCGCTGCAACGCCGATGTGAACCTGCAGCGCCTGCAGCGCGAGGTGATTGATGTTGAGCTGCAGCACGGTATCGGGACTGTCCAGCAGCAGGCCCAGCCAGACCGGGCCGTTGTCCAGTTGCTGGACCGCCAGAATCTGGTGCGCCTTCAGGCCCAGCGCCGCGGCGACCCTGGGCAGCAGCATGGGGCTGGGGGCCGAGCGCCTGAGCGGCGGCGCGGCAAAGGCCAGGCGAGGGCCTTCACGCCGCACTTTCACCAGCCCGACCTGGCATTCCTGGACGATGAAATCCCTGGATTTTGGCTGGCCGCCCGCCTGCAGCCAGGCGTGGCAGCTGCCCAGCGTCGGGTGGCCGGCAAAAGGCAACTCGCCGCCGGGCGTGAAGATGCGCACCCGGTAGTCGGCCGACGCATCGGCCGGTGGCAGTAAAAACGTGGTTTCCGACAGGTTGGTCCAGCGCGCAAAGCGCTGCATCGCCTCGTCGTCCAGCCCGCTGCCGTCAAGCACCACCGCCAGCGGGTTGCCCAGGTAGGGCGTGGAAGTAAAAACGTCAACTTGCTTGAACAGGCGGGGCGTCATGGGCTTTCTTTCGGGTCGTCAGTGCGGTCAGGTTCGGGGTTCAGGTCTGGGGCTGCGCTTCAAGTTGCGGGGCGGCGCCTGCAACCGAAGCGCTTGATCCGGCGCGCATCTCGCGAATGGCGCCGGCCAGCGCGGCAATGCCGATGTCGATCTGCGCCACGCTGGAAGTCACGAAGGACAGGCGCAGCGTGCGCGCGTCGGGCTGGTCGGCATAAAACGCCCAGCCCGGAACAAAGGCCACATTGCGCTCGACCGCCCTGGGCAGCAGTTCAATCGCATTCATGCCCTCGGGCAGGCGCACCCACAGGAACATGCCGCCGGCCGGGGTGTTCCATTCAACGCCTTCGGGCATCTCGCGCACCATGGCGGCCAGCATGGCGTCGCGCTGGGATTTGTACAGGGCGCGGATGGTCGGCACATGGCGGTCCAGGAAGCCGTCCTTCATCACCTCGGCCACCAGCCGCTGGTTGAAGCCGGGGCTGTGCAGGTCGGCGGCCTGCTTGGCCTGCAGCAGCTTGGGGAAGATGGAGGCGGGCGCCACCATGAAGCCCAGCCGCAGTCCGGGCGCGAGCACTTTGGAAAACGATCCCAGATAGACGCAGCCCTCGGGATTGCGCGCGGTCAGCGGCAGCGGCGGCGGCGTGTCGAACCACAGGTCGCCGTAGGGGTTGTCCTCGACCAGCGGCAGGCCCAGGCGCGCGGCCTCGGCGCTGAGCGCGGCGCGGCGCTCCTCGGGCATGGTGCGGCCGGTCGGGTTCTGGAAATTGGGCAGCACGTAGAAAAAGCGTGCGCCTTCTGCCTTGGCGGCCAGATCGGCAATGTCCACGCCGCCGTCGTCGCTGGCCACGCTGACGATCTCGGGCTCCATGGGCGTGAAGGCCTGCAGCGCGCCGAGGTAAGTCGGCGTCTCGACCAGCACGCGGCTGCCCTCGTCGATCAGCACCTTGGCGATCAGGTCCAGCCCCTGCTGCGAGCCGGTGGTGATCAGGACCAATGCCGGGTCCACATTCCACGGCAGCATGCTGGCTACCATCTCGCGCAGGGGCGCATAGCCTTCGCTGGCCGCGTACTGCAGCGCCGCATGGCCGTCTTCGCGCAGCACCTTTTCGCAGGCCGCGCTGAAGGCGCTGACCGGAAAGGTCTTGGGCGAGGGCAGGCCGCCGGCAAAGCTGATGATGCCGGGCTTTTCAGTGACCTTCAGGATCTCGCGGATCACCGAGGGGTTCATTTTTTGCGCACGTCGCGCCTGGGTCCATTTCATTTCAAATCTCCTGTTGTTCACGCATTGTCAGATACATACCGGCCCGCAACCCTTCAAGGCCTTGACGGCAAGCTGGCCAAAGGAAGGGCGTTGACCGGCATTTTCTTGCCGATGAACACCACCCCAATCACGGCCAGGCCAAAGCCGGCTGTCACCGCGTCCAGCCGTTCGCCCAGCAGCGGCACGGCAAACAGCATCGACAAGAAGGGCTGCACCAGCTGCACCTGGCTGACGCGCACCGTGCCGCCCAGCGCCAGGCCGCGGTACCAGGCAAAAAATCCCAGCCACATCGAAAACACCGCCAGGTAGGCAAAGCCCCACCAGGCCGTGGCCTTGAGCGGCGTGGCCGGCCAGTTGGCCAGCGACAGCGGCAAGGTCAGCGGCAGCGCCATCACCAGCGCCCAGCAAATCACATGCTCGGCGCGCAGGTGCTGCGACAGCCGCGCACCGTAGCCATAGCCCACGGCGGCGCACAGCATGGCGGCCAGCAGCAACAGGTCGGCCAGCTGGATCGACAAGCCGCCGCCCGGTGCACCGGAACGCAACATGGTAAATGCCACCACCAGCGCACTTCCCAGTCCGGCGCACAGCCAAAAGCCGGCAGACGGCCGCTGGCGATGCAGCAGCGCGCCGACGGCTGCGGTGGCCAGCGGCAACACGCCGACGATCACGCTCGCATGCACTGCCTCGACATGGCGCATGGCGATGGACGTGAGCAGCGGAAAGCCCAGCACCACGCCGGCGGCGGTCAGCAACAGCGGCGGCACATCCTGCCGCCGGGGCCACGGCGCGCGGGTGGCGACCAAGAACACCGCCGACAGCGCGGCGGCCACCAGCGCCCGGCCCATCGCGATGAAGAGGCCTGACATCTGCGGCGCCTCGGGGGTGCCCACGGCCAGGCGCGTCATCGGCAGCGTCACCGCAAAAACCACGATGCCCAGCAGGCCCAGCCACAGGCCCCGGGTGATGTCCGCCCTGCGCTGCGTCATTTGAAAAGCCCCCGCAGCGCTGTTGACAGCGTGGTACAGGGGCCGGGCGCACAACGCATGGCCGTGGCCTGGACGAGTAAAGCGGTAAATTCTTGCCAGTTCATGGTGGATGACTTTATAGTTGATAGCAGCACACCACCAATACAGTTTTGGGTACAAATTGCCAAACTGTATTGCCGACTTTGGCAGCACACGGCGTGCTGCAGCCCGACCCCAAGGCCATGCCATGCTGATGAAGACCGCTTCCCAATCCCTGACCGAGCAGCTCTGCGCGCGCTTTGCCGACCGCATTCGCAACCGTTTGCTGGCGCCGGGCGCGCGCCTGCCCTCGGTGCGGCTGTGCGCCGAGCAGCAGGGCGTGAGCGTTTCCACGGTGGTGGCCGCTTATGACCAGCTGCAGGCGCAGGGGCTGGTGGTGGCGCATAAGAATCGCGGCTTTTTTGTCCGGGATTTGGCATCAAAT
Source organism: Polaromonas naphthalenivorans CJ2 (assembly GCF_000015505.1). GTDB lineage: Bacteria > Pseudomonadota > Gammaproteobacteria > Burkholderiales > Burkholderiaceae_C > Polaromonas > Polaromonas naphthalenivorans. The sequence goes on from NC_008781.1 coordinate 402,093, forward strand.
ATGCCTTTTGTGCACGCTGGTAAAGCGCAATTAGCTATAAAAACAATAGCAAATACACCCGTCGATGCCGCAGCACTGATTCGCGGCATGTTTCACCCGATCAGCGACAAGCCGCAACCCGGCATGGGCGTGTTTCCGGCGCAGTGGCTGGAATCGAGCTTCATGCCGGCAGCGGTGCGCAAGGCCACCGGCGCCAGCGCGCTGCGCGATCTGTCGCTCAACTATGGCGAGCCCAAGGGCGACAGCGGCCTGCGCCGCGCGCTGTCGCAAAGGCTGGGCGCGCTCAATATCCATGCCGATCCGAGCCAGATCATCACCACCGTCGGCGCCACCCACGCGCTGGACATCATCAGCCGCACGCTGCTGCGCGCGGGCGACTATGTGATGGTCGAGGAGCCCGGCTGGGCGGTGGAATTTGCCCGGCTCGATGCGCTGGGCATGCGCATTTTGCCGGTGCCGCGCCGCGCTGACGGACCCGACCTCGAGGTGATGGCGCAGTACTGCCAATTGCACAGCCCCAGGCTGTTTGTCAGCGTCAGCGTGTTCCATAACCCGACCGGCTACTGCCTGGCGCCGGGCAGCGCCCACCGGCTGCTGCAACTGGCCAGCCAGCACAATTTTCACATCGCCGAGGACGACACCTACAGCCACCTGGCGCCCGATCACGCCACGCGGCTGTGCGCGCTCGACGGCCTGCAGCGCACGATTTACGTCAGCGGTTTTTCGAAAATTCTGGCGCCCGGCTGGCGCGTGGGCTTCATGGCCGCGCCGCCGGAGTTGGTCGAGCGCTTGCTCAACACCAAGCTGCTCGCCACCCTGACGACGCCCGCGCTGCTGGAAAAAGCGCTGGCCTGGTGCATCGAGCAGGGCCAGTTGCGCCGCCATGCCGAACGCATCCGCACCCGGCTCGACCAGGCGCGCGCCCGCAGCGTCAAGCTGGCGCTGGCGCATGGCTGCACCTTCGCGGCCGAGCCGGCCGGCCTGTTCGGCTGGGTCGAGACGGGCGTGGACACCGACGCGCTGGCGCAGCGCATGCTCGACGAGGACTATTTGATTGCCCCCGGCGCGCTGTTTCATGCGGTGCGCAAGCCGAGCACCCTGATGCGCATCAACTTCGCGACCACGCAGGAGGCGGCGTTCTGGGCGGTGTTCGCACGCCTGCGGGATGGGGCGTACCGGTTGTAAGCCGGAATCGGGAATGTTCGAATTTCTGTGTGCGAGGCGCTGAGACTTTCCCGCTGCAGCGCACGGCGCTTGGTGCCAACCGGCCGACGCAGTGGGGAAACCGGTCTTCATCTTGCGCACCAGCGCTGGTGAAGCGGTCTTCGTGGTGAATGATTGACCCGTTGACCAGCCGGTCAAGTAACGCTGATGGGATGTGCGGCCGTGCCGCCGTAGCGGTCTTGGGTCATGTCATGCCTCGCACACAAAAATCCTGAGAGGCTCCCGGAATCGGCAACATCCCCCTCGGTAGCTATCTGGCAACTTCTTCAAAGTACATAAAACGTCAACATTTTCACGAAACGCCTGAACTTTTAGAGTTCTAAGTGGTTGAGGCAACCTTATTGAGTTACATTTTTTACAAATTAACCAAGTTGTCGAGTCAATAAATGTTGATTCCGTAACATTTATGCCCTTTATGAAGGCATTCGATGACGCGATAGTTTCATTTTTTGTTTATATAAACAAAATGATACAAATGTTGTGTCTTTGTGAAATGAATTTTTACTTTTGGACTACTACGGATTCCGACCTGAAAGCTTTTTATGACTTATAGCAATAGACCTTTCCCCAAGGGCTCTTCGGCCGCAGTGACGGGGTTTTTGCGGTTCGCCGTTCTATTGGGGGCGGGGTTGTTTCTGGGCGGTGGTGCGATGGCGCAACCCACGGTCGCAGCCAGCAAGGCCGCCGCTTCGGCCGCTGCGCCGGCGGTGGTTAAAGCTGTCTCGGTTGAGTTGACGCAATTCAAGGTGGTCAAGGATGCCAAGGGCGTAGAGCAATTGGTTGCTGCTCCCTCTGTGATGCCTGGTGACGTGATTGAATACAAGGTCACCTACAAAAACACCAGCACCAAGTCCGTTGGGGGCTTGGTGGCCGATCTGCCGATTCCCGAAGGCCTGGAATATCTGCCCAAGAGCGCCAAGCCGGGGGCCGCGCTGGTCAAAGCCGCAGCCAAGGACGGTGAATACGCCGCTGAGCCGCTGATGCGCAAGCTGCCTGGCAACAAGAGCGAGCCGGTGCCTTACAACGAATACCGCGCCTTGCGCTGGAGCCTGGGCGAGTTGCCTGCAGGCGGTGTTGCTGCAGTCACGGCACGCGCCAAGGTTGAAGCGGTGGTTCCCACACCACCCAAAACCGCGCCAGCTTCAGTCCCGTCTTCCGCCGTCACCGTGAAGCCTGCCAGCGCAGCCCGCTGAGCTGCAGGCTTTCCATCAGTGAGTACGCCTTTGCATGGCGTGCCCTTGCCCCACAGCCGTTTTTCCGCATCACGGAAGCACGGTTGGCAGGGGTTTTTTTGACTTCAGGTTCCCGTTTTACCCCCCCGTTAGTAACCACCTTTGACCATAGCAGGAGAATAAAAAGTGATCATTCATAAACCTACCCATCGCACCGGCGCCAAGCCGGCAGCGACATGGGCGGGTGCCGCAGCGCTGTCGTTGGGTTTCCTTTTTGGAAGTCCGGCTGCCTTCGCTGTTGCCCCACTCGCCAATACCGTCATCGGTAACCAGGCGTCCGCCTCGTACACCGACCCGAACGGAATCACCCAGCTGGCCTCATCGAATCTGGTGCAAACCACGGTCCAGCAGGTCGGCTCTTTCAACCTCGATGCACGCACTTCGAACACGACTGACGTTATCAACACCAAGACCGGTGCTGCAGGCATTACGGTTTACGCACCTCACGTGCTGACCAACACGGGCAATGGCGCTGATGGCTTCAACATCAGCATTACTTCCCCTGCCGCAGGCTTCTCAAGGGTAGAAGTGTTCGCCGACGCCAATGGCGACGGTTTGCCCGACAACACCTCGGCGCTGTGTACTGCCGTACCGGCTGCAACTTGTTCCGTGCCTACCCAGACGGTTGCTGGCAACAATGGCGTATTCCAGTTCGTGGTGGCCTACTCGATCCCCACCACCGCCACCACCGCCACCACGCCGACCACCCCGTTCAATGTTGGTACGGTCACGGCTGTCGTGGTGCCAAGCTCGCCTGTGCTTGCCAGTTACAGCAGCACCACGGCGGCTGACGTTGACAACGTCAACCTGACCACCGTGGCGGCCTTCAATGCCACCAAGGCCATCGGCTCGCCTGCCGTGGCATGGTCCGCGAACGGCGGTGTCTGGCCAGTCGCTACCAGCACGGGTCCGCGCTCGGTCACGGGCTGCGCCTTGACCAATGCAGGCGCTGCCGCCCCTGCTGCGGGTTGTGTCTATACGACCTACACCCTCAACTTGAGCAACACGGGTGGTGCCGTGGGCACGATGGCCGTTTCCGATACGCTGCCCTCCGGTTTCACCTATGTGCCCGGTTCAGCTGTCTGGAGCAACGCTCCAGGCACTGCCCTGACCGATGCTGCATTGGGTGACACTACCGGCATCGACTTCCGGGCCACGGGCAATACCGTGACGGCAGTCGTTGCGGCGCTGAACCCGAATGTGACGCAATCCGTCAGCTTTGTGGTGTTGGTCAATGAAACGGCTCTCATCGGCACGTCCACCACCACCAACACGGCGACGTACAACCCAGTCGATGCACCGGCCGCAACCTCGACCGCGCCAGGCACTCTGGGTTCAAGCACCAATCCAGCCGCTTACACCGTGACGGCAAGCTACAGCATCGTGCTGGGCGCCACGGCCTCGACCGCAGTGACTGCAAAGGACACGGTAGCCGGCACGCCTAATGGCACTACTGCCGACTTGACGATTCAGCCATCGGTTTCTCCTGGTGGCAGCGTCCTCTTCACGCAGACGGTTTACAACACGGGTAACGCCACCGACACGGTGAACGTCACGGCCCTGGCCTCGACGTTCCCGGCAGGCACCACGTTCCAGTTCTTCGACGCCGGCGGCGTGGTGGCATTGCTCGACACCACGGGTGACGGCATTGTGGATACAGGGCCAATTTCGGCAAGCGGCAGCGTGAACATCATCATCCGCGCCAATGTTCCGGCTGGCGTAACCGCTGCGGGTCCGTTTGTCGTGAATGTGCGCGGTGTTTCCGCTAACGACACGAGCAAGATCGACGCAACGCAAGACCAGGCAACTGCGCTGGTGGCTCCTTCCTCGCTGATCGATCTGACCAATACTGCCGTCGGCACTGGCATCGGTAACGTCGGTTCTGGTGACCTGGGCGCAGGTCCAAGCCCATCGCCAACGACGACGGTGAGCACACCGGCTGGTTCATCTGCACTGTTCACGCTGTTCCTCAAGAACAACGATACAACGGCCAACAGCTACAACCTGTTGGCCAGCCAGACAGCGGCTTTCCCCGGCTCCCTGCCAACAGGCTGGACCGTGAAATATGTGGCCGGCGGCGCCACCTGCTCTGCTGCCGCAGTGACTCAGCCTGTGGCTGTCGCCGTGGGTGCGCAAGTGCAGGTTGACGCCTGCGTGACGCCGCCTGTGACGCAAACGCCAGTAACCGCTCAGCCGATGTATTTCCGTGTCACCTCGACAGCTGTAGCCACCACCGGCGCCATCGTTTCCGATACGAAGCTCGATGCGGTCACCGTGACGACTGCCATGACCTTTGGCGCTACCCTGACGCCTGACAACAACGGTCAGGTCGCCGCAGGCGGCTCCGTGGTGTATGCCCACACGCTGACCAGCACCGGCGCGCAATCTTGCGGTGCCTACACATTGGCCGCTTCGCCTACCTCGGCTGACATCACCCTGGGCTGGACTACCGTCATCTATGTTGACGTCAATGGCGACGGCCAGCTTGATGCAGGTGACACGCTGTACAGCGGCAGCTCGCTGAGCCTCGCAACTGGCGCTACGCAAAAACTGCTCGTCAAGGTGTTCGCACCCGGCGGCGCAGCGGCAGGCGCAGCGGATGTGGCAACCGTGACGGCAACATTCGCGGCCAATTGCGGCGCACCTTCGGCAACCGACACCAGCACCGTCATCACGGGCCAGATCCGTCTGGTGAAGACGCAGGTGTTGAATGCGGCTGTGGCGGGTACTTGCCCGGCAGTTCCTGCAACGCCGGCTTTCAGTGCTGCGCCCATCATGGCTGCCAAGCCTGGCGACTGCATTGTTTACCGCGTGGTTGCCACCAACGAAGGTGCCGCTCCAGTGAGCAATCTGGCGATCAACGATGCCATTCCAGCCTACACCGGCCTGACGGGTGCAACGCAGCCGACTGTGCAATGCACGTCCACCGGGATCACCGCCGCGTTGACCACGGCTAACTACGCATCCACCGCTGTTGCGGTGAGTTGCGGCAGTGCCACCAACACGGTAATTCCTGGCGGCTCTGCGACGATGACCTTCTCCGTGAAGATCAATAACTAAGCATGGCTACCCTGCTCCGGCGCCTTCGGGCAAGCCGGAGCCCTGGTGCGAAACACACGCTCTTGAGCGTTTGTTTCGCGCTTTTTTCTGTGCCACCTGCAACGGCGACGCCATCAGGTGGCACAGAAAAAAGTCAATTTTTTCTTAATACAAACGCAGGGCTCGCACAGCGAGGTCCGCGAAAAGTGAGCGATGTGCTGTTTTCTTCCTGTATTCAACGCTTTATAGCTGCGCTGGCCCTTGGCCTGGCCATGCTGCTGGCCCATGTGCCGGCACAGGCCATTCCCGCGCAGGCTGGCACGGTTATTCGCAATGTGGCGTCCGCTACCTATGTGCCGGCCGGTTTTACCCAAGTAGAAACCGCTGATTCCAACCATGTTTTGGTGACCGTCCAGGCCGTTGAAGCGTTGTCGCTGACACAAGACCAAAACGTCGTGCGTCCTCCCAGTGTGCAGGTCACGCTCAATCATCTGCTGACCAACACCGGCAATGTCCGGTCTGGCTACACGATAGGTTTTGTAGGCAACGGCGCGGGCTGTCCGACCCAGATCCTGAACCTCAGCGCCCTGCGCGTGCTGCACGATCTCAACAATAACGGGGTGGCGGATGCTGGCGACCCGGTCGTCACGCTGGGCGCCAGCGGCTCCATCACGCTGCAACCCGGCGAAACGGCCGGCCTGCTGGTACAGGGAACCTTGCCGGCGTCATCTGCCGGAAGCGCCTGCGTGGCGCTGACTGCCACCACCACGGCCCAGGCCACCACCGCCAGCAACCGCGACATCATCACCGTCAGCAATGCAGCCGTCCTGTCGCTGACCAAAACTGCCAGCTACCCCGGCGTGGTAGTGCCAGGCACGACCCGCATCGACTTCACCGTTACCGGCACCAACATCGGTGCGCAAGACGCGCAGCCTGTCGGGACGGCTGCCCCCGCCAACACCGCCATCGTGGTCAATGGCGCGCCAATCAACCTGGTGCTGATTCGCGACATGATTCCTGCCGGCACGCAGTACATGCCGGGCACGTTGCAAACCACCGCTGCTGGCGCCATTCGCCTGTTCCGCCTGGCAGGTGACACTGCCTTCAGCTATCGCACCGAGGACGACGCTTCCGCAGTGGAAGTGGCCATCGGTATTCCGGCTGCTGTGGTGCGAAACGGCACCGTGGCCCTGCAGTTTGCCGTGCGCGCCAAGGCTGACCTGAGCGGCGAGATCCGCAACATTGCACAAAGCTATTACCATGACGGCGCCAGCCCCGCAGTGTCGCCTTCCAACACGGTCATTATTGCGTCCAGCCAGGGCCGTATCGGCGTGGCCAAGGCCGCTTCGGCGCCCTTGCTGAACCAGGCGGCCAATGGCGAGTTGGACGGCACAGCCACCGTGCGCTTCAGCGTGCTCATACGCAACTACGGCAGCACTGCGCTGTATTCCGTACAGGCGCCTGATGTGCTGGAAGGCGCTGGCGCCACGCAGTTTGGCAGCTACACCAGCAATGTCGTACCTGCTGCCAACCAATACACCATCGTTCCTGGTTCGCTGGTCATCGCCAAACCCAACGGCAGCGTGGCTGGCACGGTAGCAGCCATCAACCCCGCATTTAACGGCACCGCAGCAGCGCAAAACCTGCTCGCCGCTGGCGCGCTGTTGCCGGCAGGCGCGGATATCACGGTGCAGTTCGATGCGCGCATCAACTTTACCGGCCGCACTGGCACGCTGTACAACACCGTGCGCGGCCAGGCGTCCGTCAGTCCTGGCGACACGCCCGGTATTTTTGACGACTCGTCCAACGGCACCAACCCCGATGTGAACGGCAATGGCAACCCCAACGACGACAGTTTGCCCACGCCAGTGTCCACACTGCTGCCAGCCCTGTCGATCATTAAAACTGTTTCCCTGCCGCGTCGCGTTAGCCTGGGCGTGTATGAGTTCGACTACACCTTCAAGGTCACCAACACCGGCCAGGCAGAGGCACCCCATGTGCGGGTCATCGATAACCTGAACTGCACCTTTGACATGGACAAGGCCGAAGGCGCCATTGCCTCGTGGGAACTCGTCACCCGGCCCATCGTCAAGCACGGCAACCTCAAGACTTCAGCCAGCTTCACCGGCCGGGCAACCTGCAACCGCAACCAGTTGAACAGCACCGACCCTTACCTGTTGCCCACGGAAGTGGTGCTGTCCCTGGTGGACGGCAGCCGTCCGCTGGCCCCGGGCCAAAGTGAAGAGGTCACCTTAACCTTGCGCGTCACCGAAAAGCCGGCCTCCATTGGATCGCACCTCACGCTGACCAATAAAGCCTGGGCGGCCGCGTTTGGACAAAACACAGTCAATGTCACGCCCTCACTGCTGGTTGCGGCGGGATCGAATTCAGTTCGGTCCCTGCTGCTCGACCCGGAAGGCACGGTTTACAACTCCATCACACGCCAGCCCGTGGCCGGCGCACTCGTTACCTACAGCCGCCTGTCCTGCAGCAGTGGCGCAGGCGGTCCTGTTACCGCGGCAGAAATTTACGGCAGCGGAACAGGGGTTTACACATTCAATGCCAATGGGACGGTGTCCATGACCACAGGCGCGGATGGCGCCTGGCAGTTCTTTCTGCAATCGCCGCCAGTCACCAACCTGTGCACCTACGGCATCACGGTGGCGCCACCAGTGGGCAGCGGCTATGTGGCTTCCCAACTGATTCCCGTCACCCCGGGCAGCTTTGACAGCTGCGGTGCCATTGTTCCCAATGAAGCGCCCCCACAAAATGGCGAGCCCACAACGCATTACTTTGTCTTGCGCGCCGGTGTGAATCCCGACAACTCCAGTTGCGAAGCCATCCACAACCACATTCCGCTAGACCCTGGAAATCTGATGGGGCTGGTGCTGCGCAAAGACGGTAGCAAGAAAACGGCAGAGTTCGGCGACTTCATCGACTATGCCCTCACGCTGACCAACAAGACGGGTTTTCCTGTCACTGGCGCTACTTTCAACGACTTCTTGCCAGCCGGGTTTGCCTATGTGCCTAACAGCGCCCGCCTGAATGGCGCGGCCACCGCCAACCCGGCGGGTGGCGCAGGCCCCCAACTCGTGTTCAGTTTTCCGTCCTTGTCGCTTGGCGTGGATCAGTCCGCCACGGTGCGCTATCGCCTGCGCATTGGTGTGGGCGCGCCTACATCGGGCGACGCGGTCAATCGCGCACAAGCCAGTTCCGGCCCGATGCAGTCGAACCAGGCGTCATGGCGCGTGCGCGTCACCGGTGGTGTTTTTTCAGACGAAGCCTTTGCCTTCGGCACGGTCCATATGGAGTGCCGCCGCGATGGCAAGGAGGCTGATGGCCTGAAAAATGGGGGCGAAGAAATAGGCATTCCCGGTGTGCGCCTCTTCATGGAGGACGGCACCAGCGTCGTTACCGATATTGAAGGCAAGTGGAGTCTGTACGGTCTCAAGCCGGTCACGCACGTCTTGCGTGTGGATGAAACTACGTTGCCGCCCGGCGCCCAGCTCGACCTGCTGGACAACCGCAACGCCAACAACCCGGCCAGTCGTTTTGTCGATCTGAAAAAAGGCGAGTTTCACAAGGCCAACTTCATCGTCGGCAACTGCGATGCGCCGGGCGTGTTTCAGGACGTAGCCGCCCGCCGCAAGAGCTTGGCCGACCGGCCTGACGCAGAAGGCGAAGCCGCAGTACGCGTGCGCCTTGATCCCGAAGCCAAAGCCATCAGCGTGGGGGACACCCGTTCCTTGCCCGCCACCGGCCAGTCCAGCCTTACGGGCGCCGCTGGCATCACCGTGCCGGCAAGCCAGGCGTTGATCCAGTTGCCCACTGGCACCGCTAATACCAATACCTTCATCGGTGGCGTGGCCAGTGCTGGCGCGCTCAATGGCACGCTGGGCCAGGCGCAACAAGCCGGCGCTTTTTCCCCGCTAATTCCCCTGGCTGGCAATAACGAGGTCAATGGCCGCAGCGGCTTCTTGCTGCCCGCTGCCCAGCCTTTGCTGCAACAAGCCGTGCCCAGCAGCATCGAGCTTGAAAAAGTCATGCATAGCCTGGACAACAGCGCCGGCTTTATCGACCTGAAAGACCAAGACACTGTTGCCAGCCAAACCCTCAACGTACGTGTCAAGGGCGCGGCCGGCACGCAACTGCGCCTCCACGTCAACGGCCAGCCTATTGACGACCGGCGGGTCGGCAAAAAAGTCGTGCTGCCTTCGGCCAGTCTGGGCGCCTGGGAATACATTGGCGTTCAGCTCAAGCCCGGCATCAATACCCTGCGCCTGGATGTGGTGGACGACTACGGCGTGACCCGCGGCACCCAGCAGATCACTCTGGTAGCACCCGACAAACTCAGCCTCATTCAGATCGATGCGCCTGAAACCGCCCAGGCCGACTTACGCACCCCGGTGCTGATCAAGGTACGGCTGACCGATGCCAGCGGCATACCCGTCACCGGCCGCATGCAGGTCACACTGGAAGCCGACCGCGGTCGCTGGCTTGAGAACGACCTCAACCCGAGTGAGCCTGGCGCCCAAGTCTTCATCGAAGGCGGCGTTGCCGAGTTCCGCCTGCTGCCGCCCGGCGAGCCCGGTGATATGCGGGTGCGCGTGTCGGCAGGCACTTTCGTTAAAGAAGCCCGCGTGGCCTTGCTGCCTGAGTTGCGCCCCATGATCGGCGTCGGCATCATTGAAGGAACGCTCGACTTCACCAAACGCAGCGCGCTCACGTTGGGCCAGATGCCTGCCGGCGCTGCTTTTGAAACCGAGCTCTCCGGTTTCGCGTCTGATGGCACCTCCAGTTCACGCGGTGCCGCGCGCAGCGCTTTCTTCTTTAAAGGTGCGGTCCAAGGCGACTACCTGCTGACAGCCGCTTACGACTCTGACAAAACCACCAAGGACCGCCTCTTTCGCGACATCCGTCCGGACGAGTTCTATCCCGTTTACGGCGACTCTTCGGTGCGCGGCTTTGACGCGCAAAGCACGCAAAAATTCTATGTGCGGATCGATAAAAACCGCTCATACCTCTTGTATGGCGACTTCACCACGGCCAGCAGTTCTGAAGTCCGTCAGATGAGCCAGTCCAGCCGCACGCTGACCGGCATTAAAAATGTGTACGAAAGCGACACCGTGCGTGCCACCAGCTATGCTTCGCGCACGGCGCAAACCCAGCGTATCGAAGAATTTCCCGCGCTTGGTATTTCGGGGCCCTACCACCTCAATGCTGGCAATGGCGACCTGCTTGCCAACAGTGAAAAGATTGAAATTCTGGTGCGTGACCGCAACCAGCCCAACATCGTATTGCAGACCACGTCGGTTGCGCGTTTTACCGACTACACCATTGAGCCGCTGACCAGTCGCTTGCTGTTCACCCGTCCGATTGCTTCAGTTGATACGAATCTCAACCCGCAGTCCATCCGGGTCACTTATGAAGTTGACAGCGGCGGGGCGAAGTTCACCGTGGCCGGCACCGATGTTCAGGTCAAGCTGGGTGAAAAGCTGCAGGTCGGCATGGTCGCCAGCACCGATGAAAACCCTGAAAACAAACGCAAGCTGGGCGCCCTGACCGCCATCGCCCATATTGCTGAGTCAACCACGGTTGCCGCCGAACTGGTGCGCACCGAAACGGACCTGAAAGGCACTGGAAGCGCTGGCCGAATTGAAGTGCGCCACCACGACGAAAAACTGGGTGCCGTGGCACAAATCGCCAAAACCAGCGCCAGCTTCGACAATCCCGGCTCAGCCTTCAGCGCCGGCCGCACCGAGGCCGTGGCCCGTGCGCAATACAAGTTGGACGACACCACGCAGGTACGCGGCGAAGCCATCTACAGCAAGGACGCGCTGACCACCGGTGACCGCAAGGGCGTTGCCGTGGGTGTGCAGAAGAAACTCAGCGAGACCCTGTTGGGTGAGGTCGGTGTACGTCACGGTGAAAACTCCAGCCCCACCGCATCGATGTTTGACTACAACCAGGTCTCCAGCAGCAGCGCGCTGGGCGCTGGCTCGCTTGGCAATTCCGTCACCAGCCTCGGCGCTTCCGCCGCTGCTGCTGGCACCAGCAACCAGGACATCACGACCGTTCGTGGGCGCCTGACCACTGTGGTGCCCCATCTTCCTCAGGCCCAGGTATTCGTTGAAGCGGAGCAGGACATCAATCACGGCGACCGTCATGTGTTGGCCGCCGGTGGCAACTACGCCATCACTGACAAAACCCGCGCCTATGGACGCTATGAATTCATTTCCAGCCTGGACGGTCCCTACAGCCTGAACAACTCGTCCAGCCGCAACATCGGCATCCTGGGCATCGAGAGCAACTACATGGAAGGGGGCCGCGTTTACAACGAATACCGCCTGGCCGATTCGCTCGATGGGCGCACCGGCCAGGCCGCCATGGGTGTGCGCAACACTTTCAAGTTGAACGAGCAGTGGCGTCTGACTGCTGGCATCGAGCGCACCAAGTCCATCGGGAGCAGCGCCTCCGGCATCGTCGGCCGGGGCAACTCGACAGCCATCGTCACCGGCGCGGAGTACCTGAGTGACCGTGTCAAGGCCAGCGGCATTCTTGAAGCCCGTCAGGGCGATGACAGCAATAGCTATCTTTCGAGCCTGGGCGTGGGTTACAAGATTGATACCGACTGGTCCTTGCTGGCACGCAGCATCATCAGCGAGAGCAAGGGCCAAGGCACTAACGCCGGCAACGACCGTTTGCTGTCACGCCAGCAAATTGGCATCGCCTACCGCCCGGTCGATCAGGACAAGTGGAACGCCCTGGCCCGTTATGAGCATAAAACCGAGCGTGTCAACGGCGCCGGCTCTGTGCTGGGCGCTGTGAACAGCAGCAGCGTTTTCGGCAGCAATGCCCCCGGTACTTACAGTGCAGACATCGTGTCGTCGCACTTCAATTACAACCCTCAACGCGGCACTTATCTCACTGGCCGCTACGCCGGCAAGGTGTCCAGCGCTGACGACGGCTTTTTGGGCAGCAGCTACTGGGCGCATCTGGTCCAGGGTCGCTACACGCGCGATCTGTCCAGGGACTGGGACGTTGGCTTGCAGGCCGGCCTGCTGTACGGCAAGGGCGGTGCGCTTCAAAAGACTGCCGGTGTTGAGTTGGGTTACCAGGTCGCCAAAGACCTGTGGGTGTCGGCTGGCTATAACGTCGTTGGCTTGAAAGACCGCGACCTCACCGCCGGTGAGTACACCAGCGAGGGCGTCTATATCCGCCTGCGCTTCAAGTTTGATGAAAACATTTTTTCAACCGCCTTGCCCGCTGTCACTAAATAATGCAGATCGCAAAATTTTTTCGTTTTTTAGGTTTGCTGTTGTTCCTGACCGCCGGTTCGGTCCAGGCGCTGCCGCAAGGGCTTATGCAATTGCGCCGTTGGGGTGTTGCGGCGCTGGCCCTAGCAGTCTGGGTTGTGTTGTCTCCGGCGCAGGCGCAGGTGCAGCGCAGCATGGTCAACACCTCTTTTGAATTACCCGCACTGGGCGGAAGTGCTTGCTATGGGTTTACTTCGTCGGCCTCAATGCCGGGCTGGACCAGTACTGAACCGACCGCCGCTGACTTATCTGGTTCCTGCACCGGGGAGACCGCCGGTGCAAATGCAATTGAAATCTGGCGGAGTAACTTTAACGGCGTATTGGCATTTTCAGGAAGCCAGCACGTGGAACTCAATGCTCACAGTCCGCGCCGCCTATCCCAGACAATTTGCATGCAAACGGGGGACACGGTAAGTTGGGCCTATTCACATCGCGCACGAGTTAACCCTGGCAATGTTATCGATGTCGCCAATTTTTCAGTGGGCAACCCCACGAATACAGTGAATATCGCGCGTACTGATACAAATGGCGTGGTTTCCTCCACTGCGGCTGACTGTCGCAGCAGCTCGTCAATCACCAGCCCAATTTGTTCCGGCAGTACGTCGTCGAGTTGGGGGCGCTATACAGGCACATTCACCTGGCAGGGGAGCGGCGGCAATCAGGACATAGGGTTCGAAGCGACCACTGGCACATCCTTCGGAAACTTCCTGGACGACGTTCAGTTCACCCTCAAGCCGGTTATCGAATTCTCCAGCGCCACCCTGACAAGCGCTGAGAGCGGGGGCACGGTTAATTTCCAGTTGCGCATCGCCGGCATCGTTCCCTCCGGCGGCATCGCGGTTCCTTTCACCATTACCGGCACCGCGACGGGCGGCGGCGTGGACTACACCCTGCCCAGCACCTTTACCGTACCGGCAGGTGATTACGACGTTGGCTCCCTGGTGAATGTCCCCGTGACCCTCATCAATGACTCTCTGCCCGAAGCGACCGAAACGGTGATCGTCACGATCACTCCTCCCGCTGGCAGTGCCCCGTATCGCCTGGGCTCAACGGTTACCTGCGGTGGCACCGCCATTGGCACCGCCACCTTGTCCATCACGGACGACGATGTGTCGGTCACGCTCAATAAAGCGCTGGTTCCCGTGTCAAACAGCGGCTTGTTCAATCTTTCGATCACAGGGGGCAGCCCCAGTCCCACCGGCGGGACAAATCCGGCCAACAATCAGGGGAATGGCGGCAGCACCGGCGCCGTCAAGGTCAATCCATCGAGCGTCATCACCCTGACCGAAACCGCCGGCACCAGTACCTCGCTTGCCAACTATTCGACCGCACTCAGTTGTGTTGACGCCAGCGCCGCCAGTGTCACAGTCACCGGCAGCGGCACCAGCCGCAGCATCACCACCCCCGCCTTGACCGCTTCGGCGGCGGCGCGAACCATCACTTGCACCTATACCAACACTTCCACGCAGGCGACCATCACGCTGCAAAAATCGTTGGCCGGCGACCGCATGGCGGTGAGCGACCAGTTCAGTGTCGCGATCCGCACCGGTGGCGTCTCAGGCACGGTGGTAAGCAGCGCCACCACCACCGGAACCATGGCGACCGTCACGACGGGCACCACTGGGAGCTACAGTGCAGCGGTTGGAACAACCTACACCCTCACCGAGGCGGCCGCAGCCGGTGACCTGGCCAATTACAGTGCCGCACTCAGCTGTGTTGACACCGCAGGCGTTCAGACTGGGCTGCCTTCCGGGGTGGCGTTTAACCCTGCCGTGGGCTACGCTGTCACGCCGGTGGCAGGCGCCGCGCTCAGTTGCACCATCACGAACACACCCATATTGGTCCATCCGGCAGCGGCGCCGGTCATCAGTTGCTCAAGCGACGGCAATATCTTCAACACCGCCTATAACGGCAACCCTGCAGGGCCGGCAAAAACCTCGGGACTGGACAATTTGTGGGAACGTGGCGCAACATTCGGCGCGTTGGAGCCAACAAGCTGGACCTTGGCCAATGTGGCAACCACCAACCCTGGGTGGAGCGCCTATTCTGCTTTCCCTGCTTCACGCTTTATTACGCATCAGGCAAACACGGACCATACCCCCCTTGGCAATGTTGACTTGTGGTATCGCTACGTCTTCACCATGGATTCAAGTGTGGTTTTGTCCAGTTTTCGTCTCGCGATGGATTTTTACGCGGACAACAGCGTCCAGGCCATCTATGTCAACGGTGTGCCGCAGAGCGTTGCCGGCGTGCCAGACGGCAATCCCTATTTCGCGCTGCATTACAACCTGGGCAATGCGCTTTCGGCCAACCTGACCAACAACTGGCAGGCGGGAACCAACACGATTCTGGTGAGGGTCAGCAGTGGTCCGAATGCGATCGGCTTCATGGCCAAAAATGCCATATCCGCCGTTTGCCAGAGCAAGGTGAGTCTGCAAAAAGCCCTTGGCGGACTTGGCCGATTGGCTGTCGCAGACCAGTTCACGGTTGACATCCGCACGGGTGGCGCTTTGGGCACGGTTGTCAACAGCACCACGAACTCGACGACGCTGGGTAGCGGTGCAACCGTTACCGCAGGCAGCGGCAACACGGGCGTGTATTCAGGCATCGCAGGAACGGCATATACCCTGAATGAAGCCATGGCATCGGGAAGTACGTCAACATTGACCAGTTATACCCGCACCCTGAGTTGCACCAACGTGGGCGGCACCACCAACGTAAGCAGCTTCAGCAGCTTGCCACTCACCTTCAGTCCGCTCAGTGGGGACAACGTGCTTTGCACGGTCACCAACACGCCAGCGGGCGCTTCCATCACGGGCCGGGTCTTTCTGGACAACGGCGTGTCCAGCGGCACGGCCAATGACGGCCTGATCAATGGCGGTGAAGCGGGGCTGGCCGGCATCACAGTGCGCCTGACCAACTGCGCGGCCACGGTGCATGCCAGCGGCATGACGGGCGGCACCGGTGCTTACAACCTGGCCGTGCCCACCGGCACCGCCACTGGCGCCGCACTGTGCGTGGAGCAGACCAATCAAGGCACACGTATATCAACCGGCGCATCGGTAGACAGCACCGCGCTGCCTTCTGGCACCGCCACGCCTGTGGCATCCACCACCTACACCTATACCCGCACCAGCACGCCAGACCGTATCGCCTTTACCTATAACGGCACCCGGCACAGCGACTTGAATTTCGGCGATGTGGATACAGGCACCTTCGCCACCAACGGTTCCAAATCTGGACTGCCCGACACCACGGTAAGTTATCCGCACACCTTCACCGCAGGCACGGGCGGCAGCGTGAGTTTTGCAATTTCAGCCGCCAACCCGGCGCCCACTCTGACGGGCTGGAGCGAAAAGATTTTTGCCGATCCCGGTTGCACCGGTACGCTGCAGGCTGGCGCGGCCCAGCTTTACCCGCCCGCTGCGGCGGCAACGACCGTCGTCTTCGGCCAGAAGGTGTGCGTGATCATGCAGGAATTCATCCCCGGCACGGCGCAGATGAGCTACAGCAACGATGCCACGGTGCAGGCCAACTTCAGCTACAGCAACGCCAGCCCAGCGCTGGCCACAGCCAGCTACACGCTGCACGACATCACCAACGTGGGCAACGGTACGCTGGAGTTGAAAAAGGAAGTGCGCAACGTGACGCAAGGGGTGTTGACCTTTGGCATCAACAATCTAGCCAAGTCGGGCGAGACCCTGGAATACCGTATCAGCTACACCAACAACGCAGCGACGCCGATCAGCAACCTGGTGGTGAACGACACAACGCCGGTCTATACAAGCTTTGTTGCAAGCAGCACGGGCACGACGCCGGCCACACTGACGACCTGCACGAAAAACACGCCATTCAACCCACTTCCCCAACCTGCGGTAAGTTGTGCTACGGCCCAGGCGGCGGGTAATACCGGCAGCATCAGCTGGAAGTTCACGGGATCGCTGAGCCCCAGCGGCACCGGTGAGGTGCTGTTCCAGGTGAAGGTCGATTGACCTGAATCTTGTGCATGTTGTGGCTCGCCTAACCAGCAGCGCATTCATCACGTCATCTTTGATGCTCGTGAAGAAATTTCTGGTTGGCCGGCTATCAGACTTCATGTGCCCAATATTTCTATTTCATAAATGAAGTAATAAGCGCGGCAGTAATCCACGGCTACGAGACGATGGAGTTGACCCTGCCGGGGTCAAGCTCCAGTGTGTTGAGCGTCAGCGTCAGTTGCTCCTCCAAGGCATACAGGCTGTGAAGGACGCGGTTATGAAAAAACTTCTCGCGCAACTCATCCCAGGCATGCGCGACGGGGTTGCTGTAGAACACCTGTAGCAGTAGGGCGCGCAACAGTTTCTAGGGCGCTATGCTGGGTCACCCTTTGATGTCCGCCTCGTACATCCCGGCAAACAGCGCATCCATCAACACCTGCGCCTCGTTGACCGTCTGGCGTATCGGGCGCAGCGAATGGTTGCCTGGGACAAAGTCATCCAGGCGATGCAGCGTGAACGGGCTTTCGGCGAAGGTGTCGGCTCCTCGCATGGGTTGACTGGGTTTGTATCGGGTCAGAAAAAGGGCTGCCTCAGATTATCGATTGAGGCTGAAAACCGGCAGACTTCGATTTGAGGTATTTCAGCGGCCTGCGAAAGCTTCAGTTAATGCGCAAGAATACCAAGGGATGTGGAAATAACCGATGTTCCTTTTTTGGGGTGCTGGCGGGATCCAGTGCGAGGCATTGCGAGCGCCGTGTGGCAAGCCACACCAGCGAGGAACAACGAAGCAATGCGCCCGTCAGTGCTGTCAGCAGTGGGATATTCGGCATTTGTTATTTTTAATCACATTTTTACTCCTTATTTCATAGCTACTTGTGCACGTCCTGATTGCGTAATAGGCACTTTCGGCACCTGAAAAAGCGAGTTTTAAGCCAAAATCAGGCTGCCAGAGGGCGTGAAAGCGCTGTCCAGAAGGAAAAACCACTGATTTTCAGCATCAAATCAGCCTCTAGAGCGGCTTCACCCTGACCCGCAATAGCCACAGTGGCGAACGTAGCGCTCGCACTCGGCGCTGCCAAACCGGTCGAGCAATTGGCCAATGGCGCTCCACAAGGCATCGACGGTTCTGGCCTGGGTCTTTCGCAGCATCGCCTTGAGCTTGGCAAAGACCTGCTCGATGGGGTTGAAGTCCGGGCTGTAGGGCGGCAGGTACTTCACCGTCGCCCCGGCTTGCTCGATGGCCGCCTGGATGCCGGCGACTTTATGGGCGCTGAGGTTGTCCATTACCACGATGTCGCTGGGCCGCAGTTCGGGCACGAGAAACTGCTCGACCCAGGCGCGAAAGGCAGGCCCGTTGAGGGGGCCGTCAAGTACCAGGGGCGCCCGAAGCCCCTGGGTGCTCAGCGCGCAGACAAACGTGGTGGTGCGCCAGTGGCCGGCGGGCGCAAAGCCCCGGCAGCGCTGGCCCCGCGGCGAGCGGCCCCGCGTCGGGGCCATGCCCGTGGTTGCCCAGGTCTCATCGAGGAAGATCAGCCGAGCGGCCGGCAGGCTTGGTTGTCTGGCGCTCCAGTCCTGGCGGGCCTGGGCGACGTCGGGCCGCGTTTGCTCGGCCGCGTGCAGGGTGATTTTTTTTTAGCGTCAGCCCGAACCGCCTCAGGGTCTTGAACATCGTGGTGGTGCCTACCTCGATGCCGTGCTCGGCACGCACCCACTGACGCAGCTCGCGCAGCGTCTGCGCCGGCGCTCTGGCGACCTGCTCGCGCAGCGCGCCCTCCAGCGCGGCCAGGCGCAGCGGCATGTGGTTATGCTGCGCGCCCGGGCCCGTCTGGCCGAGCCGCTCGCGGCGTGCCCGCGCCCGGCAGACATAGGCCTGGCTCACGCCAAAGCGCTCGGCGACCTCGCGCAGCACGCCTGGCGCGGCCAGCACCCGGTCGCGCAAATCCTGTGCATAGGCTTGTCCATTTCGCCACGACATGATCGATGACCTCCAAATCAGCCTTTGATCGACCTGGCCGTTCTCAGTTCCTTTGCTGGTTACAACGAAACCGCTCTAGCGCAATGAGCACGGGCGTAATCAGCTATGTAATTAATAGCACAACCAAGATATCGCCTTCGCGGGAATGACGGAAATAAACGGTAGATTTGCCATTTCTGGCTCCCCAAACCCTCAAAGCATCTCGTCAGGCGCGAAAGGCCCGATCAGCTTGAGCAACAGCCTCAAGGTCAGGCTGGCATCGGGCTCGCTTGTCGAATCCTTGAGTCCCGAGCCTTGCGGCGCGCGCCAGACCAGTTGCCCGTTGACCCGTTCCACCCGGTAGGCCCCGCTCGTCAGCGCCGGTTCGATCATGCGCGTGGCCTCCTGAGATAGCGTGCGGTTGCGGATGATGATCGCGACCTCGCTGTTTTGCAGTTTCGAGCGCAGGTCCAGGTTCATCGAACCCACCACCAGCAGGCGACTGTCCATCACCACCACCTTGGCGTGCAGGCTGGCGCGTGAGCCGCTGGTGGAACCGCCGGTTGAACCCGCGCCCCACCGGAAGCTCCTGACGGTGCCTTCCTGCTCGGCGCGCATTTCATAAAGCTCAATCCCCATCGCCAGCAGCGCTTCACGGTAGCGGGCGTAGCCGACGTGCGCGGCGGGCGCATCGTTGGACGCCAGCGAATTGGTCAGCAGCCGCACCCGCACGCCGCGCCGCCGCAACTCGGCAAACTGGCCCATCATGAGTTCGCCCGGAACAAAATAGGGCGAGACGATCAGCAGATCGGTTTTCGCCTGCGACATGAGTTGCAGCAGGCCATCGACGGCCGTTTCCTGCGCTTCGGCCACGTCGTCGGCGTCAGCGGCAATCTTGGAAGGCTGGTCCACCAGCAACACAGACGGTGCCCAGGTCCAGGTCAACAGGCTGAGGTCGGTTGAGTCGGGCAGGGCCGTTGCCTCATTGGGCGCCGCCGTGAGGGTTTTTGCCAGCGTTGGGCTGGCTGCTACTGCCATGGGTTGCGGGGTGCCTGACGGCGCTTCGGGACTGGCGGCTGCCAGTTTTGGCTTGAGCAACTCAATTTCCTTGGCTGTCATCAGCGACTGCACCGGATAGGCCAGCGGGTTGTTCCAGTACTGGTCAAAGCTGCGCGACAAATCGCGCGCGATGCGGCCGGCTGCCAGCACGTCGATGTCCACGAAGTTGGTGCCTTCGCTCTGGCCAAAATAGGTTTCGCCCAGGTTGCGCCCGCCGGTGATGGCGACCGCGTTGTCAGCGACGAAAATCTTGTTGTGCATGCGCCGCTGCATGCGCGCCACGTCCTTGAGGTTGCTCAGGATTCGCAGCATCATGGAGCCGCGCCCGCCCGGCAGCGGGTTGAACAGGCGCAGTTCAAAATTCTTTTCAAAGGCCAGCTTCAAGACCTGCGCGTTTTTGCCCGAGGTGTTGAAGTCGTCCAGCAGGATGCGGATGCGCACGCCGCGCCCGGCCGCGTCACGCAGCGCGTCAAACATGCGTTCGGTGGTATCGTCGGCAAAAATCGCGTAATACTGGATGTCCAGCGTTTTCTGCGCGGCCTTGATCAGCGTCATGCGGCTGGTAAAAGCCAGCTCGGCATTGCCCACCAGTGCAAAGCCGGAGTCGTTATGGGTGCCGGCCTTGTCCGCACGGGCCTGCACCAGCCGGCCCAGGCGGGTTTCCATCGGGTTGGCCAGCGCCGTTGAAACCGGGCGATCCACGGTGCTTGGCAAGGAGGCGCATCCGGTCACCCAGAAGCTCAAAAAAACCAGGCACAGCCACTGCCGGGCACGGTGAAGACGAGGTGCTGGTGCGGTCGGGACAGGGCAGGGGCGCAGCGCGGCAGGGGTTTGCATGATGCTGGCTACTCTAGCGCACGCTTTGGGTGTCTGACTCTGCCGGACGGGCGGTTCTGGCTCTTCTTTGTGTAGGCGGCCCGCGTGATGGCGTGCCAGCGCAGAGGTGTTTGCGCCCGCTGAACCTTTCACGGGAATCGGCGCGGGCGGTCACACGGGCTCAGGCGGAGAGCGTTTCCCAGCGCTGCAGGGCTTCCATGAGTTCTTCCTCCAGCTTGGCGTTGCGCGCAGTCAGTTCTGCCGCCCGTTTGGCATTGCTGGCGTAG
The DNA here is from genome assembly GCF_000015505.1 of Polaromonas naphthalenivorans CJ2. Lineage (GTDB taxonomy): Bacteria > Pseudomonadota > Gammaproteobacteria > Burkholderiales > Burkholderiaceae_C > Polaromonas > Polaromonas naphthalenivorans. Next base: position 422,997 of record NC_008781.1, read on the forward strand.
AGCGTGCCGTCGTAGAGTTCCTGCCCAATCGCCTTTTGCTGCGATTCGAGCTGCTGAATCAGCGCCGGCAAGCCATCGAGTTCACGCTGCTCTTTGTAACTTAGCTTCTTTTTTGATAGCTGCTCGCGTATATCCTTATTGGGCTCGACAGCATTTTTGCCTGTATTTTTTGTGCTGGAGGCTGCCGGAGCTTTGTTGCTGCCGGTAATTTGCGCAGCGCGTTTCGACTGCGTGAGCCAGTCCGTCACGCCGCCTTCGTATTCGCGCCAGAAGCCGGGGTTGTCCGGCGTGCCTTCGTAGGCGATGGTGCTGGTCACCACGTTGTCCAGGAAGCGCCGGTCATGGCTGACCAGGAACACCGTGCCTTCGTAGTTTTGCAGCAGGTCTTCGAGCAGTTCCAGCGTGTCGATGTCCAGGTCGTTGGTCGGCTCGTCGAGCACCAGCACATTGGCGGGCCGCGCAAACAGGCGCGCCAGCAGTAGACGGTTGCGCTCGCCGCCCGACAGCGTGCGCACTGGCGAGTTGGCGCGTGAGGGCGAGAACAAAAAGTCGGTCAGGTAGCTCTTGACGTGCTTTTTCTGGCCGTTGATCTCGACCCATTCGCTGCCGGGGCTGATGAAGTCTTCCAGCGTCGCGTCCAGGTCCAGCGCGTCGCGCATCTGGTCGAAGTAGGCCACCTGCAGGTTCGCGCCCTGGCGGATCTTGCCCGGCGGCGTGGTCGCGTCGGGCTGCAGTTCACCCAAAATGAGCTTGAGCAGCGTGCTTTTGCCTGCGCCGTTGGGGCCGAGCAGGCCGACCTTGTCGCCGCGCAGCAAGGTGGCGCTGAAATGGCTGACGATGGTCTTTTCGGCGCCCGGATGGCCAAAGCTTTTCGACACGTCGGTGAGTTCGGCAACTATCTTGCCGCTCTTGTCGCCGCTGGACACGTCCAGGTTGACGCGGCCGACGGCATCGCGCCGGGCCGAGCGGTTTTCACGCAATGCTTCGAGCCGGCCGATGCGTGCGGTGCTGCGCGTGCGGCGCGCCTCCACGCCCTTGCGAATCCACACTTCTTCCTGTGCCAGCAGCTTGTCGGCCTTGGCGAAGATGACGGCTTCCTGCGCCATCTGGTCTTCCTTCTGGATCAGGTACTGGGCAAAATTGCCGGGGTAGCTGCGCAGCTTGCCGCGATCCAGTTCGACGATGACATTCGCCACCTGGTCCAGAAAGGACCGGTCATGGGTAATGGTGATGATGCTGCCGTTGAAATTGACCAGTAACTCTTCCAGCCATGCAATCGAATCCAGGTCCAGGTGGTTGGTCGGCTCGTCGAGCAGCAGCACGTCGGGCTTGGCGACCAGCGCCTGGGCCAGTGCCACGCGCTTCTTGGTGCCGCCCGAGAGCGAGCCGACGATGGCGTCTTTATCGAGGTGCAAGCGGTGCAGGGTTTCTTCAACGCGCTGCTCCCAGGTCCAGCCGTCCAGCGCTTCGATTTCAGATTGCAGCGCATCCAGGTCGGTATGCTCGTCGGCCGCAAGGTAAAGCTCAACTACATGCTTTGTGCGCGCGAGTCCTGCGCTCGCAGCTATGAAAACCGTAGCGTGCGGGTCTAGGCTGGGTTCTTGCGGCACGTAGGCGATGCGCAGGTTTTGCTGCAGTTGCAGGGTGCCATCGTCGGGTTTTTCCAGTCCGGCGAGGATCTTGAGCAAGGACGATTTGCCCGTGCCGTTGCGGCCAATCAGGCCGATACGCTGGTTGGTTTCAAGGGAAAAATCTGCATGGTCCAGCAGAGCGACGTGCCCAAAAGCGAGTTGAGCGTCCAGAAGGGTAATGAGTGCCATATAAAGAGCGATTATCCCGGTGCGGAAACAAGGAGTAGATTTTTCCAGAATTCAGCAGAGGCTTGAACTCTGGGGCTAGAGTAAGTGATGCTGGCGATTGCGCAGGAAGTGTGTTGGCCAGATAGTTCGCAGCCTTACGGATGACGGCTATCCAGTACATCAAGGTGGCCTACAAGCAGAGAAA